>JBDTFL010000704.1:0-5709 GCA_039937955.1 Polyangiaceae bacterium
GAGGTCGTCTGCGTGCTCCGGCTCCACGTTCGCGAAACGACGATCGAGGTCGTCGTCGAACGCGTCTTCCATCACCGCATGAATGGCGCCGCGCGGAATGAGCGAGGTCGAGCGCACTGGCATGGTGATGATGACCTCACCGGTTTTGACGTCGATCTTCGCGTCGTCTTCGGTGACGACTGCATCATACTTGCAGAATACACGCTTTATCAGCGGCGCTCCGAATGCAAAAATCTTCGGCTCACGTTCTTTTGCGTCCGACAAATCACGCGCGATATTTTCCACACCGTCGGTCAACGCGTTCTCGAACGACGCACGAAATTCGGGCAAGAGCGCGGCGTCGAAGCGCAGCTCGATTGCGTGCCCGGCGATGCGCGTCATCTGCTCGGTCGCCTCTTGCAGACGCGCCGCACGTGGATTGAACGGCAAACGATCTTGCGCCTCGGTGAACGAGACGATCACCGTGTTGTTGATCACGACACGCTGTCCCGACTCGGGAGGTTGCGCCGGCTCGCCTCCGCAGCTGGAAATACCAGCCAAAAACCCGCCTAAAATTACAGCGGACGCAGTCCGGAGGCGGGGCCGCATCTGCAGTCGATGCTAACGCGCTTGCCGACATTTGCGTGCGATTTTGCCTCTGATCGGGGTAAGGTGGCGCCGTGCGCTCGTCGCGACTTTCGGCATTCACGCTCGTTGAGCTGATGAATGCGCTCGCGATCACGTGCGTGGTCGGAACCCTCGCGATGTATTTCGTTGCCCGCTACGTGCGTCATGCGAAGACCGCCGAGGCCATCGGATCGATCACTGCGATCGGCGAGGGCTCGGTCCGCTATTTCGAGACGAGCGATCTCAATCAACCGGCCGGCACCCTTCCCGGTTCGGCGCGCGCCATGCGGCATTTTCCGCCGACCTCACACACCAGCGTTCCGGCCGACGCCGAGATGGTGAAAGGCAAACGCTACCAGAGCTCGCTCGCCGACTGGTCGGCGTCGCCGTGGAACGAATTGCATTTCGCGATTTTGCAGCCGCAATTTTATGTTTACTCGTACTCGTCGGACGCACGCGGTGGTGACGCCACGGCAACGGCAACCGCGCACGGTGATCTCGACGGCAACGGAATCAGCTCCGACTACGAGATAACCATCAAGCCCGACGACCAACTCTCGGCGAAGCTTTCGCCGATGGTGAAGACGAACCCGGAAGAGTGAGCTTCGCGCATCATGACGCCCGTCGAAGCAGCCGTTGGTTTTGCGATTTTTGGATCGATCGCCGCCGTCGCGATCCCCTCATTTTCAAGCAATTTGCACGCATCGCGCTTGACCGAAGCCACTGATGGCCTCGAGAAAATTTCGGCCGGCGCCATCGCGCATGCTCAAGGCAAATCACCCGCCGACGCATTCCCCCCGAGCGTCCAGCTCACGCCGACCGCAGTGCCGCGCGGTCACGCCGAGGTCGATGCACCCAACATTTGGGATCTACCCACGTGGCAGACGCTCGAGTTTCGCGCGAGCCCCGAAGGCGTCGCACATTGGTTCGCGTTCGAGCTCGACTCCAACGCGAATCCTACGGTCTCGAGCTTCGTCGGACACGCACACGCCGACCAAGACGGCGACGGACTGACCAGCACGTTCGAGGTGCGCGGTCATTCGAGCACAGAAGGCGCGGTCGTCGAGCCCGGGCTGTACGTCGATCAGGAGAGCGAATAGTGGCGACGGCTTTTGTGCGCGCCGACGCAATTGCCCTTGTTTTCGTGGTGTTTGGTGCGTTCGGCGTGAGTCGCCTGCAGCCTGCTCTCGCAACGACCGTGCATGCCGTGAAAGCGCGCGAGGACGTGTACGCGTTGCCTCCACCGCGCGAGCTGAAGGCGATGACGTTCGGCTATCACGCTGCGGCTGTCGATCTTTTGTGGGCGAAGCTGCTCGTCGAGTACGGCATGCATTGGGGCGAGCATCGCGATTTTTTGGATCTGAACAATTACTTGGATTCGATCTTGGAGCTCGAGCCCGACTACGCGCCGCTCTACAAATACGTGTCGACGCTGCTCGTGTATCGCCCGCTCCGCGGTTACGAAAACGACGCGAGGCTGGCACGCGCGATTTTGGAACGCGGCACGCGCGAGCGCCCGGACGACTGGCACGTGTGGCTCGATTACGGTCAATTCGTGGCGTATTTGGGGCCGAGCTGGATGCCCGAAGAAAGTGAACGGCAGCAATGGCGACACGACGGCGCGCTCGCCATCGCCCGCGCGGTGGAGCTCGGTGCGGCTTCCGATCGATCGCTCGACGTCGCTGCAACGCTCAAGAAATTCGGCGAACGCGACGCCGCGATTCGCGAGCTCGAGCGCGGTTATGCGCTTACGGATGACCCGGCAAAACAAGCTCAAATCGCGGCGAGCTTGGCCAGGCTCGAGGCCGCGGGGCAACGCGACGAGATCGATCGCAAGCGACGCCTCATCGAAGGCGACTGGCGCGCGAGCTATCCATTCACGTCACGCGGACAATATTTGATGCTCGGGCCTATCGTCGATCCGCTGAAATGCGCAGGACCTGCCGAGGCACGCGGGCAGTCGTTCG
The DNA here is from genome assembly GCA_039937955.1 of Polyangiaceae bacterium. GTDB lineage: Bacteria > Myxococcota_A > Polyangia > Polyangiales > Polyangiaceae > JAICXU01. The sequence goes on from JBDTFL010000704.1 coordinate 2,574, forward strand.
ACGACGACACGGATTGTGCACACGACTGGCCTTCACGACTCGCGCCAGCCGCGCGTTAAATGGTAAACCGGCAACAGATGGCGCCCTTCATCACAATTGCAGAAGCGCTTGAAGAAGCGGCCAAGTGTGCACCCACACGCGGATTTCGTTTCGTTCCGGAGGCAGGTGTTCCGGGAATGAAGGGAACGGAGAACACCGCGGAGGCTTCGTTTTCGTTCACCGCGGTCGAGCGCGCAAGCGCACGTTACGGCGGCGCGCTCCAAGCGTTCGGTCTGAAACAAGGCGACCGCGTCGCGCTCATTTTGCCGACCAACGAAGATTTCATTCTGTGTTTCTTCGGCGCCATTCGCGCCGGGATCATTCCGGTGCCGATCTATCCGCCGCTCGGAATCGGCGCGCTGCAAAGCTACTTGGACAACACGCGGCACATCGTCGAAAAATCCGGCGCGCGCGTTTTGATCACCACGTCGAAGATCAAACGCCTCCTCGGAACCGTGCAGGCCGCGTGTCCGAAGCTCGAGCAAGTCGTCGCCGTGGAAGCGATTCGCGAATCCATGGAGCCGCTCAAACCAGCCAAAATCAAGCTGGATGACATCGCATTCTTGCAGTTTACAAGTGGTTCCACGTCACGGCCCAAAGGCGTCACGCTCACGCACGCGAGCCTCGCGGCGAACATGCACGCGTTCACGCAAGAAGGCCTGAAGCTCCGCGACGACGATGTTGGCGTGTCGTGGCTTCCGCTTTTTCACGACATGGGTTTGATCGGTTTCGTCATCGCTCCGGTCGTTTACAAAATTCCGATGGTGTACTTGCCGTCGCTATTGTTTTTGAAAAGGCCCGTGAGCTGGATGCAAGCGATCAGCCGACACAAAGGCACCATCTCGTACGCACCGAATTTTGCGTACGCGCTTTGTATGAAGCGCATCAAAGAAGCGGAGCTCGCCGGAGTAGACCTTTCGAGCTGGCGCGTTGCAGGAATCGGCGCGGAGCCCATTCGTCCAGAAACGATGGAAGCGTTCAGCGAAACCTTCGCGAAGGTCGGCTTCAAGAAAGAAGCCTTCGTCCCCTCTTATGGAATGGCCGAGGCCTCGCTCGCCGTTGCCTTCGCCGGAACCGACCGCGGCGGACGTTCGCTCAGCGTCGACGGCCCAACCTTGTGGAGCGAAGGCATCGCCAAGCAAGTCGACGAAACCTCGGAAACTGCCGTGCGGATCGTTGCGTGCGGTCCGGCGTTCCAAGGACACGAGCTGAAAATTTTCGCCGACGGCGACGTGAATTCATCGACGCCACTCATTGACGACACGGTCGGAGAAATTCGCATCTCGGGCCCCAGCGTCATGAAAGGCTATTGGGAAGACGCCGAAAAAACGCGCGACGCGTTCGCTGGTCCATTCTTGAAAACCGGCGACCTCGGATTTTTGCACGACGGCGACGTCTACATTTGCGGGCGCTCCAAAGAGGTCGTCATCATCAACGGCCGCAACTACTACCCGCAAGACATGGAGTGGGAGGCGTCGCAGGTGCCGGGCGTTCGCAAAGGAAATGTCATCGCGTTCGGCGCGCGTGATCCCTCTGGAAAGGACGCGGATCGTGAACGCGTCATCGTCGCGTTCGAGCTCGACGGCAGCACCGGCGTCGACCCGGAATCCGCACAACCGATCGCAACGGCAGTTCGACGCGCCGTTCAAGAAGGTGTCGGCCTCACCATCGACGACGCGGTCGCTCTGCCTGCCGGCGTGCTTCCGAAAACATCGAGCGGCAAGCTGCAACGCGCGCGCGCTCGTGCACTTTATGAAGCCGGCGAGCTTCGTCAGCTCGTCTCGCGCAACGACGGCACGCGCATGGATCTCATGAAAGAAGCCGCGAAGAGTCAGCTCAGTTATTTGCGACTCGCGGTCCTCGGCAGTCGCAAGCGTCCGTAATCCGAATTGCGCCGTAGAAAAAAAGCGACACTCCTCGTTCGTTCGCGGTCACTCTCCAACGACTCACGATTCAGCTGAATTCACGGCATTTCGTGAACAGGTCGCGGTGGCGCGGTGCGTGCAAACACAGCGTCAATGCCTTTTTCGATCTTCGCTCGCACGGCGCTCGCCGTTCTCCTCTTCGTCGTCATCGCGTTTTGGGGTGGTCGTGCGAGGGCCGCGGGCGACGAGAGCTCACCGCCCATCATCACCGACGACGTCGTGTCGCTCACCAACGGACACGTGATCAAAGGACATGTCGTCTACGAAGTCGCGCGCAGCTATCTGCGCATGTTGCTCGACGATGGGAAAATCGTGACCATCCCGTGGACCGAGATCGATCATGTCGATCTTTCACCCGCAAAACCCGCCGGCCCGGTCACCCCTTGGAACGTGCCGGAGGAAGCAGCATCCGCAGCGCCTGACGACGAAGACGAAACCGCGCACGTCGTGTTCGATGCCGACGACGACACGGAGCTGGAGCAACGCAGTCGCAACGACGGCAAGGTTTGGATGCCCGTCTGCCGCGGGAAATGCAGCATCGATTTGTTCCTCCACGTCGACTACCGAACGAGCGGTGGTGGCGCGCGCACATCGACGCCGTTTCGAGTGAACGCAAAAGCGGGCGACCACGTGGTCCTCACTCCGAAATCGCATTCGCGCGCGGGCTTCGCGATCGGCGTCTCGCTCATCACGGTCGGCGGCGTCGGGATGCTCGCGATGGCCGGACACAACGGCAATTCCGACAGCGACGGCGCCGCCATGGCCTGGGACTTCATGGCGATCACATCGCTCGCGTTCACGGCGCTCGGAACGGTTCTCGTCGTTACGCATCCGAAGAGCAAAGTGCTGCAGCGTGTGGGTAATCTTGCGCTGGGCGGCACTGCTGCACCGACTCTACGTCGTCACACCGAGCTCGCTAGCGCATCGTCCTCGCGCGCGAGTGACTCGTGGAGACAAGCTCCCACAGCTCAGCTCGCTCCGGCAGCGCGTACGTCGTCGCTTTTCACGATCCACTTTTGAGCTCGTTTTACAGCGGAATGAGTCGACTCTTCTGACCTTCGACCTTCGACCTTCGACCTTCGACCTTCGACCTTCGACCTTCGACCTTCGACCTTCGACCTTCGACCTTCGACCTTCGACCGGAGATTGTGGGTTAGGCAATTCGGCACATA
>JBDTFL010000705.1:0-3554 GCA_039937955.1 Polyangiaceae bacterium
CAGCGGCGGTGATTTTTTGATCGGCGGCTTCCAGCATCGCGCGTTTGTTGAGCAAGCCGGTCAGACCGTCGGTCGTCGCCATCATCTCGAGCTCGTGCACCGCGCGTGCGTTCGCGAGGCTGACAGCAAGGTGACTGGCCAGCGCTTCCAGCGTCGGACGAACCGAATCGCCGAACGCATGACGACGACGCGCGCCGAGAATCAACGTGCCGAGCGCGCGATCACGAAGCACCAGCGGCAACACGAGCAGCGACGGCAGCTTCGGCCACGGAAAGCGTTTGTTCAAAACGACTTGATGCGCCGAATCGAAATCACCCTTGTACGGAAGCGGAAATCGATTTTGTACGACCATGGAAACGAGGCCCGCATTGTGCGCAAAGCGCGCGCCGACGAGATCTTCGATGTTCTCGCCGACCTCCGCAGAGCACTTCGCCGCGCGCACTTCATGCGTTTTGTGGGCTTCGTCGTAGAGCGTGACTGCCGCGAGATCGAAGCTCGCGATTTCCCTCGCCGCTTTCACCCCCGCTTCGAGAACGTCATTTTCGGTGAGCGCTGCACCAAGAGCCTGCGCCGCGCGATACAATTTTCCTTGCTCCACCTTCGCGCGCTCGAGCTGCAAGAAGACGCGCTCGTTTTGGATCGCACGCAGACAATGCCGCGCCGCTTGTCCAGCCAGCTCTTCTTCGTGCGGTGAAAAGGCTTTGTCCTCAATGCGATCGATCGCCAAAATTCCGCGGACCGTCTGACCATCCAGAAGCGGAATCGCGCACAGCGCACGCACCGGATTGGGCCCCGAGTAATACGGAACTTTGTACGAAGGCTTCAGCGCACGAAGACTCGTGCGCTCGCGGCTCACATGAACGGCGGCAAGAACGCCATCACCGACCGCGATCGGCGCATCGCAAATGTCTTCCGACTCGGTGGACAGCTCGCTGATGCGCATGTGCGTGCCGGCATCGTTCAACCAGAGGAGCACCGCGGTGTGCAGGCCCAACGTGCAACGCATCAAATCAAGTGCATAATGCACGGATTGATGGATCTCCTCGACGCTCGATCGCGCGAGCTTGTCGTCACTCTTCCCGCCATCGGCGACGTCGTCACCACCGCCCAGAAGCCGATAGCTGCGCGCATCTTCCTTGAGGCGTGAGAGCTCGCGTTCGATCCGTGCGCGTGCGGCGTTGCGCACTTGAACCATCTGCGCGCGAAGAAAAATCAGATTGAGGGTGGCGAAGGCGATGACGAAGACGGCGTGCGGAATGAGGCCTTCGAGATTCGCTTCATGAAGCGTGAAGTGACGAAGCGCTGCCTCGAACGCGATCACGAACGCGACGACGATCGCCCCCGAGGTGCGCGACGAGTATGCGGTCACGAATGCAACGAGCACGTAAATCGCCGGAGAAAATGCGCCTCCCAGCTTGCCGTCGAAACGAATCAGCAGCGCCTCGAACAAGATCGTGAGCAGCACGCCGAGCTCGACCTCGGCCAACCCGGGCACCTCGACCGTGTGTTTGATTTTGCGATGAACACGCGACACGACCAGCGCAGTCCAAAGAAACGCGGCTGGTGCAAGGGCGATCAGAGGAGCATTTGCGCCACCGAGCACGACGAACGCAGCAAGGAGCGCGGCGAGCGCGAGCCCACTTGCGCGCCGAAATGCGCGACGAACGAAGAGCGCGGCGCGCACGAGCGGGTCCATCGGGCAGTCTGAATTTCGCTATCAGTGCTGTGCCATCCTGGCCAAATTCCCCGGGGACGGTGGTTCAACGACCGTGCATCAACGTGTAGGAAATGAGCGACACCGAAACCAAGATCACGGCGACCATCAGCGCGACGAATGCGATGACGGCTTTGGAAAGGCCGGCGTTGGGAGGCGTACGGCGACTTCCGGAGGGCCGCTCCTCACTGCTGTTCACCGTTTGCGTCGAGCGTTGGCGCGCATCTTCGCTCATCGGCCTCGTCGGCGCAGCTGTGGCGATCCGCGAAATTGAATCGGTGGCCAATTGGCCCAGCATTTCGGATCGCTCTGCGAGCGCACCGCGCGCATGGATCTCGACCCACTCGGTGACCTCGGAAGGCGAAGCGGGCGGCATTGCCCATTCGAGCGCTTGCGCCATTTCGCGCGCGGTCGGAAAGCGTTTCGTAGGATCTTTTTCGAGCCCGCGCAGGACGATGCGATCGAGCGACTCCAACATTTTGTATGCGTCGGCGCCCACTGTCCTATCCGGATCGATCATGAGGTTGCTCGGCGGCTTCACCTGCTGCTCGACGATCCTCATCACCGTGTCGGCTTGCTTCTCGGACGCAAAGAGACGACGCGCCGTGAGTGCCTCCCAAAGCACGACCGACGCTGCAAAAATGTCGATCGCGCGCGTGACCGGACCACCACTGAATTGCTCCGGCGCCATGTACGCGAGCTTGCCTTTGAGCTGACCTTCACGCGTCATCTCCTGCACACGATCGAGCGCTTTCGCGACACCGAAATCCAAAACGCGCGGTGAGCCGTCGACACCAACCAGCACGTTTTGTGGGGAAATATCACGGTGAACGATGTTCAGCGCGCCGCGCTTCGGATGCGTGGCCTCGTGCGCCGCATGCAGCCCGCGAAGCACACCGCCCATGATCGCCGACACGATGTGCGGCGACACTCTCGCGTTCTGCGCGCGCACCGCAGTGAGGAGCTTCGACAGCGACTCGCCGTGCACGTAGTCCATCACGAGGAAGAGCTCGCCTTGCGTCGAGACGACATCGAGCGTGGGGATGACGTTCGGATGACTGATGCGACTCACGAGCCGCGCCTCGTCGACGAACATCGACACGAAATTCGGATCCTTCGCGAAGTGTGGATGAAGCCGTTTGATCGCGACCGTGCGAGAAAAACCGGCCGGCCCGACCAAGCGGCCGAAGTGCACCGTGGCCATTCCACCGGAGGACATCACTCCGTGCAGCTCGTACCGACCGATGACGAGAGGAGAGGCGGAGGTCACTCGACGCTCTCCCACTTTACGTCAAAAAGGCTAGTTCCGGACGAGTTCCCGAGCTCGCGCGTGGATCAGGGTGGGGATCAGGGTGTGGATCAGGGTGCTCTCGAGCGTAAGAGTCCTTGACCTAAGCTTGAACTTCACGCGTCATGGCCCGAACTCTCGATGACACAGCTCGGAAAAGAAGCAGTCAGTATCGGCAGCGATCCGCACAGCGACGTGGTGCTTCAAGGGCCCGGCGTTGCTCCGCAACACGCGCGAATCGTCAAACAGAACGGTCAGCTCTTTTTCGTCGACGCCGGAGTTGCTCCGAGCTTCGCGAACGGCGCGCCCGTTCAACCGCAACAGCCTGTCCCTTTCGATTTCCGCACGCAGTTTGCGGTGGGTCAGGTGCCGGTTCCGCTGACGCATCCGGCGATCGTCAGCATGCTCATGTCGCCGGGACAAGTGCAGCCGCCGCGCGGTCACATCGTCATCGGTCGCGAAGCGTCACGTGCGTCACTCGTCATCGCGCACAGCTCGGTCAGCGGTCAGCACGCCACCGTGATGCTCGACCGCATGATGGTCCAAGACAAC
>JBDTFL010000706.1:0-5672 GCA_039937955.1 Polyangiaceae bacterium
GGTTGTGCGAGCAACGCGTTGATGTCCGCCGTGGCGATCTTCGGGCAAAAGTTGGACTGTACCCCGCCGCCGCCGCCGCCACCGCCACCGTCACCGCCGGTGCTGGTCGAGTCCGGAGAGGAGCTGCTCGAGCAAGCCACGATGCCGCCGACAACAAAGGCGAAACATGCGCCCGTCACGATTGGTTTGAGAGCCATTTTTCCCATGATTTCGTCTCCTGTCGTAAGCGAAGAGTCAGTGCTCCGCGTTCTTTGTCGGCGAAGGGTGACACTCCGCGCGCGCGAGTGTCAAGGTTAGGTGGCCGCGGCTCTACCGGCGCGAATGCCGGTGACGAAGGCGTCGAGCCACGCCCGCGGTCGATCCGCGAGCGCATCGCCGCACGCAAATAACCCGTCGGGCGTATTTCGCGTTTTCCCGAATTCGTCGACGAGGATTCCGACCCGTTCAATCCAAGCGTCGCGCGCGAATGGCCACGCGATGGCTTCCGGTTGTGCACCGAAGAACGTGCTCGGAGATCCGATGGGCTCATCGTGTGCGCCGAGGATCGCATCACACATGACAGTCGATCGGATGGTCGGCATCGCGTTCGGCGGGAGCTCGGCTGCTGCGGAAGCAGCGCTTGGCGAATACGCGAGACCACCGCCGACCAATCCGCCGCTCGCGAGAACGACCGCGTCGGCGTCGAGCCAAGCGTCGCCTTCGAGATCGACGCGCCATCCGGTCTTCGTCGCGCGTGTGCTCGTGGCCCATCCCGAGACGATCCCGATGCTCGCTTTGGAAAATGCGCGATCACGTGCGGCGGTGAAACGTGAGCCGGATGGTCCAGCAAGCCCGGCGATCGCTTCGCCGCATCGAATGCCGACTCTTTTTGAGAGCGTTTCGGCGCGCGACGATTTTACGCCGAGCCACGGCGGAAGAAGCACTCCGACGAAGCCTGGATTTCGTGACAGAACCTCACGAAGGCGTTCGGCGAGCCAGTCGAGACGCGCGTCGTCGTCGTGCCGTGCGGCGACCTCGGCATCTGGCAAAAAGCGTTCGTCTTTGAATCGATTCAATTGCGCGTCGAGCGCAACGAACGTCACCGAGCGCGCTGTTGCCAATGCCGAGGCTCCCCAACATCGTGCGAGCGCTGGTGCATCCCACGCAGGATGGTCGCCGCGCGGAACCAAGATCGCGCCGCGTCCGACGCGATCGAGATCGAGCAGAGCGTGATCAGCACCGGCCGCCGGACGTACGATTCCGGCGGTGGTCGCAACGATGACGCCTTCGTCAGGCAGCGATCCGAAATCAAGCTGTAAAAAAGCTCTTTCAGTGTCATCACTCAGCTTGCGATGCGGGGCGCTGGTTGCCCAATCTTCGAAATCGAGCGCGCCACCGGAGAGCACCGTTGCGCCTGCAGCACCGGCGAGGACGCAAACGCTTGCACCAGACGACGCAGCGGCGAGCGCGGCTGCCGTTCCCGAAATTCCCGATCCGATCACGACGACCGAACGCTGCGCGCTCATCGCGATCCTTTGTCGGGCCCCTTGATGCCCAGCGTCGATCGCATTTGCGCGAGTGCGAGCGCTTCTTGGCGCGCTTGTTCCGGACCCATCGCAACGACGCGCGTCTTCGCTTGCTTCTCCAAAAACGTGCGCGCCTGATCGAGACCGTCGAGTGGCGATAGACCGAGCTCGTCAGCGACGATTTGACCGCAGCGCGCCGCACAGCGCATGCCGCCGCATGCACCTAGGCCGAGCCGCGTGCGACGTGCGACGTCGTCCACCGTGCGCGCCATTTCATGCGCGATCACGTGACGAACCTCGGCTTCGAGCACCGGCTCGCATGCGCAAACGATCGCGCGCTCGCGTGGTTTTTTGACGAGTCGTTGCAGCACGCGTTTGGCCCGCGACCCGTGGCGATACACGAGGCGTCGTCCGGCAACCGGCGAGATTTCATTTTCGCCGGCGAGAACGATCGCGTCGGGAACTTTGTCGCCGCCGGGCAACGGTTTTTCGTGCGTAGTGCAACGGCTCGAAGGGGCTAGCTGGTTGCCGAGGATGTCGCTCATTTCCTGCGCGAACAAACGGTAGCTCGCGAGCTTGCCGCCGATCATCGAGTAGACACCGGGTGCGCCGTCTTCTGCGTGATCGATGACGGCGTGCTCGCGCGAGAGCGAGTCTTCGTTCGGTCCGAAATCGTAGAGCGTAGGGCGAACGCCAGCGTACGTGCCGATGGCGCGAGCTTGACGAATGGCCGGAAAAACTCGAGCGATTCCTTGCACGAGATAACGAACCTCTTCGCTCGTTGCGACCACGTCGTCGAGGTCGCCGTAGTAGTCGTCGTCGGTCGTTCCGATGACGCTCATGTTTTGCCACGGCTCGACGAAGATTTGGCGACCGTCGATCGCTTCACCGATGATCGCGTAATTCGACACGCGGCGATCGAAGACGACGTGAATTCCTTTTCCGGGGCGCACCCGAACGCGTTTCGATCCGACGCCGCCGAGCGTTGCCGTGATCGGTCCCCAAGCGCCGGTGGAGTTGACGACGTAGCGGGCCTTGATGATGACTTTTTTTTCGGTGATGCGGTCGGTCGCGCGAACGATGTACGCGTGCGGCTCTCGTTGGTCGTCGCTGCTCGCCCGGGCGCGTGCGATCGACTCGACGGTGGTGTGCATGTAGAGCGCCGCGCCATGCTCTTTGGCGTCGACGGCGTTGAGCGTGCAGAGGCGCGCGCCGTCGATTCCCCATTCGTCGAAGCCCATGCCGCCGGAAACTTTTTGTGCGATGCCGGGCTCGAGCGCGGAGAGGTCGCTCGCCGAAAGTCGGACGTGCGTCTTGCTGCGTTTGAGTGGCTGGTAGTCGTCGTAAGCCCGAAAATACGCGTCGATCAGCTCGATCATGATGCGGCCCTTGAGGCCGGCGGCGATCGGCATCAAGAACGGAATGCGAAACAAAAGATGCGGAGCGATGGCTTGGATGAAGCCCGAATCGCGACACGACTCTTTCGTGACCTTGGGGTTCGATTGCAAATAGCGGAGGCCACCGTGGATCATGCCGCTCGAGTTGCCGCTGGCTCCGAACGCGAGATCGTTACGCTCGAGCAAAACGACTTTGATGCCGCGAAGTGAAAGATCGCGCGCGACGCCGGTGCCATTCACGCCGCCGCCGATGACCGCGACGTCGAAGGTGCCGTCGATCGATCGCGTGTCGTCGACCTTCATTTTCTTCGAATCATCCACGAGGCAAGACGACGAAGGCGTGGATGACGGGAAGGGCGAGCACCACCGTCGATCCGACGACCAGGAACGACAGATTTCGCCAATCTGCGATGTCTGCCACGCGCAGCAGAGAGAAAAGCATCACGCCGGCGCCCGCTCCGAGAACCGCGCGCGTCGGCATGCGCCAAACCAAAAAGCTGGTCGCCACGCCGCCCAAGCACGCGAGGACCGCGACCGTGCTCTTCCACGTCCATGCATCTTCGACGCTCGTGAACCAAGCGCCGAGCGCAATCGCCGTGAGCGTGGAAAACGTCAGGAGCGAGAGCGAAGCGAAGAAGAGACTTCGGTCGAGCGTGGGCGAGGCTTTGCGCACGGGAAGAGCCCGCGAGTGTACCTCGTAAGCGCTTTTTCGATTCCAGGTTTGTGTCGATCGCGTCAGCGCGGACCGGCGCATGCGGCGGAGACGGCGGCCGACGTGTCGTTGTCGGCACGGCACTCGTGCCAGGGGTGCTTCGGTGACCCGTCGTCAACGACCGCGTAAATCGTGGCGCTTCCAGACACCGTTGTGCCGCTCAAGACGACGTCCTGTGATTCAGCCGGATACAAAACGACGGTGGTGGAAGCTCGCCCGAGCAGCGTGCCGCTCCCCGGCGTGCCTTGGTAAAATCCGACGACGACCCCGGCGGGCAGCGCCGCTTCGCCGATATTGCGTACCGTCGCCACGAGCGCCCCGCCTCCCGGGCAGCGCGGCGCGACAGTGACGATCGCGTCGGGCGCCGCGAATTCGTTGCCTGGTTGTTTGTTCTGGCGGAAATCGTTGAGGCCCGGCGACGTCCAGTTGTTCGCTTCGATCTTCGGGATGGTGCCGTCCTCATTCACATTCGTGACGTGGTACGCGTGCTCGTTCCAAACGCGGCGTGTCTGCACCCAGCTGCCCGATTTGCTTTCGTAGATGCGAATGCCCGACTCTTTTGCGTCGTTTCCGGCGTCGGCGGTGTCAGGGTCCGGGCAGGTCTCGGCGTACGCATTGGAGACCACGATCAGATCGGCTTGTCCGTCGCCGTCGACGTCTGCGACGACCGGATTTTCCTCGAGCGTGCCGTTGGTATTGCAGATCGTGTACTCCTCGACGCCGGTCTTGCCGTCGTAGACGTGCAAATGAAATTCGTCGGCGTATGCGACCTCGACGTTCCCGTCGCCGTTGAAGTCGAACAGCGAGCTTCCGGTCGCGGCGCTCGAGCAGTCGTGGGTTTGTTTGAGAAACAAAAAGAGCGAAGGATCGGTGCTCGCGATGGTTGCGTTCATGAGCTTGCTGCCGTCCAGCACGGCGTAACCGATGCCGCCGGCGAGCGCGACGTCCGGAACGTGATCGGCGTTGAAATCACCGATGGTCGCCGGTCCACCGCCGAGCGTATTGCCCGCGGTGCCAACCGCACAAAGTGCAGGATCGAGCGTGCCGTTGATATTGATGTCGGTGCGGACGACGGTGGCTTTGGTTGGGGAGGCTGCGTCGTAGTGCCAGACGTAAACCGCATGCGCGCCGTAATCGACCGCGACGACCTCCGGCACGCCGTCGCCGTTGAAATCTGCAACGGCGGGCCATGAGCCGCCAAGGCCTGTCGTCGCGAAGACCGTTCCGTCGGCGTGCGATGCAGAGCTGGCGCCGACCACGTCGAGCTTGCCGTCGCCGTCGATGTCGGAGATCGCAAAGCCGCTGCTGATCCCGGTGAGCGCGTGGAGCACCGCGCCGGTCGCGCCGTTCAAGATCGCGCCTTCGACGACGACCTCGGGCTTGCCATCTTGATCCAAGTCCGCGATGGCCGGCATGAAGCAGCTCACCGCGGTGGCAGTGGTCCACATCGGCGAGCCATCGCCGTGGTACGCGCTAACGTTGCCGTTGTTGCACACGACGATCTCGTTGCCCGGATTGCCGTCGATGTCGCCGCCGGCGATTTGCGTTGAGGCCGTTGCACCAGCGGGCACGCTCCATTTGTCGACGACCGCGCCGCTGACGACCGAGATCGCGTGCAGTGTTCCCGACGACGTATACGCACCGCTCGCGAAGGTCGTGAACACGATCTCCGGAATGTCGCGTTGATCGACTTTGCCGTCGCAGTTGTCATCGTCGAGCTCGATGACGATTGGCGTCATCATGACATCCGATGCAGTGGCCGGCGTGCTCGGACCACCCCACGTGTATTTGAGCGCCGGGTCGAACGCAGTGGTCGGATGGTATTCGCACTGCTCGAGACACGTGATGGTGCCGCCCGTCGATGTGCCCGCATCGGCCGCGCAAATCGGCGGTTTCGCGAGACAGCGTCCGCTCTTCAGCGAGCTGTTCACGCACGATGCGTCGCCGACCGGATGCGGCGCGCCGGCGTCGTCGTCACCGAGCGAAAATTCGCAATATTCGGTCGGCGCGCAATCGGACGAATCGTAACAAGTGGCCCCTGGCGTTACGCATTTCGAA
>JBDTFL010000707.1:0-4996 GCA_039937955.1 Polyangiaceae bacterium
CGTGATCGCGACCGGCAACGACTGGCGCGCCGTCGAAGCAGGTGCTCATGCCTTCGCTGCGCGCTCCGGACAGTACTCGCCGCTCGCCACGTGGCGCCGCGATGGAAACGATTTAGTAGGTAAATTAGAGCTTCCGCTCGCACTCGGAACCGTCGGCGGCACCTTGCGCGTTCACCCCGCCGCGCGCATGGCACTGCGACTCGTCGATGTCGAAACCGCAGGTGAGCTCGCGATGATCGCAGCGGCGGTCGGCCTCGCATCGAATCTTGCCGCAGTGCGCGCGCTCGGCACCGAAGGCATCCAACGCGGACATATGGCGCTGCACGCACGCTCGGTAGCGCTCGCGGCCGGTGCTGCCGGTCCCGACGTCGAACGCGTCGCGCTCATCATCGTCGAGGCACGCGACATCACGCTCGAGGGCGCAAAGCGGGCGCTCGCCGCGCTCTCTACGGGAAAATCTCCTGGTTGATACGTCTGATACGCTCGTGTCGTGCTTCTCGTTTACGTTGGCGCGTTGCTGGTAGCTGCGGGAACCATCGCGCTGCAAACGCTCGGCGCTGATCACGACGCGGGCGCCGGACACGACACCGCGCACGGCGACGCCGGTCACGATGGCTTTTGGATGATCTTCGCGAGCCTCCGATTTTGGACTTTCGCGCTCCTCGCCTTCGGAATGGTCGGGACTCTGACTACGCTTTTGCATGTTGCAGGTCCAACCGTCGCGCTCGTAGCGTCCATCGTTTGCGGTTTCGGGTCGGGCGCGTTTGCGGCCACCGTCGTGCGCCGATTGACCACGAAATCAGCCTCGAGCCACACGGTTCCCATCGAGGTCGTCGGCAAATTGGGACGCGTGATCGTGCCGCTCGGCACGTCACCGGGAAAGGTGCGCGTCGAAGTGAAGGGGACCATCACCGACTACGTGGCACGCGCCGAAGAAACGATCGCAGAAGGCGAAACGGTCATCATCGAAGACTTCGACGGCAACGAGGCCGTCGTCAGCCGCGCGCCGAAGGAGCTTGATTCGTAACACCGCAGCCGTGGAGTCCTTTATGCTCCGTAGCCGATGACTACGACTCTGCGCCTCGCTCTCGCTGCGCCTGCTCATTTTGGCGCCGAATCGACGACCGATCTTCCGTTCGATCCCAACGACCTCTACTTGATGTTCGGAGTCGTCGGCGCGGCGCTGCTCGGCCTGATGGTGCTGATGTTCGCGCTCTCGCGTTTTCTCTACATTTGTAGACCGAACGAAATCCTGGTTTTTTCGGGGCGAAAACACACCTTGCCGGATGGTTCGACGGTCGGCTTCAAAGTGCTGCACGGCGGTCGCGGTTTCCGAATTCCGCTTTTGGAAAATGTCGGGCGCATGGATGTGCGTCTGTTCGGCGTCGAGGTCAGCGTGTCGAACGCATTTTCGAAAGGCGGAATTCCGCTGAGCGTTCATGCGATCGCCAACGTGAAAGTCTCGACCGACCCGCACTTGGTTCGCCAAGCTGTCGAACGTTTTCTCGGCCAGGACCCACGGCAAATCCAGATGGTCGCGCGCCAAACACTCGAGGGCGTTTTGCGCGAGGTGCTCTCGCAATTGACGCCCGAAGAGGTGAACGACGACCGATTGAAGTTCGCCGACTCGCTCGTCAAAAATGCGAAGGACGACTTCGACAAGCTTGGTCTCGAGCTCGACGTCTTGAAGGTGCAGCACGTCTCGGACGAGCAAAAATATTTGGTGAACTTGGGGCGCGCGCAAATCGCGACCATGCTCCGCGACGCGCAAAACGCCGAGAATCAGGCGCAACAGATCGTCAGCGAACAGCAGGCTCTGTCACGTCAGCGTGCCGAAAGCGCGCAGCAGCAGGCCGAAGCGCTCGTGCTGCAAAAGAAGAACGGATTCCGCGGCGAGATCGCGAAGCTCGAAGGCGAAGCGAAAGGCATCGAGCTCGAAGCAGACGTGGCGGCTCAAACCGCACGCGCGATGGCGGAGCAAGAGCTCCAAGGAATGCGCGCGGAGCTCGCCAAGCTCTATCTGCAAGTCGAAACGGTTTTGCCGGCCGAAGCCGCAGCGCTCGCGAATCAAGCGCGCGCCCGCGGAGACGCCGCTCCCGAAAAAGAAAATGGACGCGCAGCCGCCGAAGCACTCGGGTTGGTCTCCACCGAATGGGCGCAAGCGGGTGATGCTGGCCGTGAGATTTTCGTGATTCAGCAGCTCGACGCGATCATCGGCGCGGCAGTGAACCGCGTTCAACAAATGGAAATCGGTCAGCTCGAAATCGTCGACGGTGGAGACGGCGCGAGCATGAGCGCGATGGCCGCCGGCTTTCCGCTCGCCGTTGCACGTGTGCTCGAGGAAACGGGACGAGCGCTCGGCATCGACGTTCTGAAATTGATTGGCCCCTCCGTGCACAGAGGCAGCCCACAAATTCCGGAGCCACCGCTGACCGCGCGAATTTTGCCGCAAAGCTCAGGCTCCGATTCCAATCAGGGAGGTTCCTGATGGGACTTTTGGGTGTGATCGCTCTCACGATCGTCGTCGTATTTTTCGTGCTCAGCCTCGTCGTGCGCAACTTGCTCTTCGTGAGCACGCCAAACGAAGCGCTTGTTTTCTCGGGTCGTTCGCGTTTGCTCGGCGACAAGGAAATCGGCTACCGCATCGTGCGCGGCGGTCGCAGCTTGCGCATGCCGCTCATCGAAAAGGTC
The DNA here is from genome assembly GCA_039937955.1 of Polyangiaceae bacterium. Lineage (GTDB taxonomy): Bacteria > Myxococcota_A > Polyangia > Polyangiales > Polyangiaceae > JAICXU01. Next base: position 2,692 of record JBDTFL010000707.1, read on the forward strand.
AGCAGCATGGACCTCACGATGTTCACGATCGACGTCGTCGTTCAAAATGCGTATTCGCGCGGCGGCATTCCGCTCAACGTCATCGGCGTCGCGAACGTGAAGGTGGCCGGAGACGAGCCACTTATCGACAACGCGATCGAACGATTCTTGGGACGCGATCAACCCGAGATCATGCGCATCGCGAAAGAGACGCTCGAAGGCAATTTACGCGGCGTCCTCGCGCAGCTCACGCCCGAGCAAGTGAACGAGGACAAAACCAAGTTCGCGCAGACGCTGATCGAAGAAGCCGAGCACGACATGCATCGCATGGGTCTCGCGCTCGAAACGCTGAAGATCCAAAACGTGTCGGACGACGTCGGTTATTTGAATTCGATCGGACGCATTCGCGGCGCCGAAGTCCGCAAAAATGCGGCGATCGCCGAAGCGAGCCTTCAGGCCGACGCCGCGGTTCAAAAAGCGACGAACACGATGAGCGCGGAGGTTGCACGCATCAGCGCCGACTTCGAGATCTCGCGGCAGCAATACAAAAAACGCATTTTGGATGCGACCAGCAAACGCGAAGCGATGATTCAAGAAGCGCAAGGCCAAGTGCTTTCGCTCATCTCGCAAGTGCGCGCGGAGATCGAACGGCAGGGCGCGCGCGTTCTCCAAGTGCAGCGTCAGCTCGACGCCGAGGTCGTGCAACCGGCAGAAGCGGATCGCAAAGCCGCGGAAGAAAAAGCGCGCGGTGAAGCGTCACGCATCGTCGAGCAAGGCCGTGCGCAAGCGCAGGCGCTCCATGCGCTGGTCGAGCAATACAAAAAAGCAGGACCTAGCGCGCGTGAGGTTCTCGTGCTTCAGAAATTGTTGCCGCTCGTTGGTTTGATCAGCGGCGCCGACCGCAAGCTGACCGTGAACAAGGTGACGGTGCTCCCACAATCGACGGGCTCCGATGCCGACCATGATTGGGCTCGAAAGGCGATTTCGACCACCGAGCAACTGCGTGCGGCAACGGGCGTCGACCTCAGCGCCATCGGACGCCGCTTGTCCGAACCGAAGTGAATCGCTAACGTTTCTTCGAACACGTGTCCTTGCGCGGAAAAGACGACTCGGATCCGAGACACGACCTAGCGGGTGCGCTACACGACGTGTCGAACGCGCTCACCGTTATTCTGGGTTGGGTTGCGGAGGCCCGCGATCCGAATGCATCGGCGGAGTCACTGTCGGCCGCGCTTCGCATCGTCGAGCAAAGCGCACGATCTGCCCGAAATATAGCCCGTCGCGCGATCGGCGTGACTGCGCCCATCACCGCGGAAACGGACGCTGCCGACCGCGTCGTGAGCGACACGGTCCATGCGCTCGCGGTCGAGGCGCAGCGCGCCGACGTCACGCTCGAAATCGAAACGACTGACATGGGGACCTACGTTCCCAACGCGCAAGACCTCTTGCACGTCATGACGAACTTGGTGCTCAACGCGATTGCGCATGCCCCAGCGAAGAGCTGCGTACGATTGACTGTCGAGCGTGCGGGAGCCGAACGCGAGTCAATCCACGTCGACGTGGAAGACGAAGGCGCAGGAATTCCAGCCGATCGACGCGCGACGTTGTTCGACGGCATTTCCACGCGCGTGGGCGGGGCAGGAGTCGGCCTTCGTCATGCGCGTGCGCTGGCGCGAGCCAACGGCGGCGACGTCGAATTGGTACCCACCCCAACCGGTGCATTTTTTCGAGTGACGTGGCCGCGCACGCGCACGATGGCGTCGGTCCCGCCACCGCCAAGTCATGCGCAGTCGCTGGCCGGCAAACGCGTTTTGGTGCTCGAGGACGATCCGGCGGTTACCTTGCTCCTCGAGACCGCACTCGGGGCGCGTGGTGCAACCGTCACATTGGCGCGCACCCACGCGGAGCTCACGAAGGCCGTTGCGGCCGGCACGCACGACGCTGCGCTGATCGATCTATCGCCGATCGCCCACGATATTGCGGGTTCCATGACGATGGTTCTCGACGGCTCGCCGGGCATCGACGTCGTCTTCATCACCGGAAGCGCCGACAAATTGCCGGACGCCATCGCCAGCGACGACGCGCGCTGGGTCCGCAAGCCGTTCGAGGTTTCGGAAATCGTGGCAGCGCTCGGAATGCCGTCGCGCGCCAAGCCCCAGCCCAAGTAAGAGGCCCAAGTACGAAGGCCGAGACTCTCTCCGCCATGCGTGGCAGACGACTCCGCCATGCATGGCAGACAGCAAGTGCTTGACGAAGCGGCCGCCGCTCCTCTATTTGAGCGCCTCACTATCGCGAAGGTGGCGGAATTGGCAGACGCACTAGCTTG
>JBDTFL010000708.1:0-3443 GCA_039937955.1 Polyangiaceae bacterium
GTGGGCGTACACGATCGGTGATCCGAAAGTTTTGATCGCGGTGCTCGACTCCGGCATCGAGTGGGAGCAGCCCGACCTCGTCAACAAAGCGTATTTGAACGTGGGCGAGCTCACGGGCACGCACAAACCGCAAACCGCTTTGGGCGCAGCATGCGGCGGCACCGGTGCTTTGGCTGGATACGATTGCGACGGCGACGGCGTGTTTTCAGTCGCCGACTATCGCGACGACCCGCGCGTGTCCCCCGTCGTCACCGGCGACAAATGCATCGACCCGCAAGCGCTCACACCGACGACCACCGATCGCATCATGGGCGACATCAATCACAACTGCATTTTGGATGCAGGCGACCTCATCGAAATGTTTTCGGACGGCGTCGACGACGATCACGACGGTTACGTCGACAACATTTCAGGCTGGGATTTCTACAAGAACGACAACAACCCGTACGACGACACTCGGTACGGACACGGCACCGGCGAAGAACGCGACTCGAGCGCCCAAGGCAACAACGCGCTCGCAGGAATCGGCGGATGTCCTTTGTGTCGCGTGATGATGTGCCGAGTCGGTGACAGCTTCATCGCCGACGCGAACGACTTTTCGAAGGCCGTCGTGTTCGCAACCGACACCGGCGCGAGCGTCGTTCAAGAAGCACTCGGCACCATCAACATGACGAACACCGCACGCGACGCGATCGATTACGCGTACGGAAACGGCGTCACGGTCGTTGCGAGCATGGCCGACGAAAATTCGCGGCATCACAACTTTCCCGCGACCAGCACGCACACGTTGCCCGTGCACTCGATCACGTACAACGGATCGGGCTCCGATTCGTCGTCGAGCTTTTTGGCGTTCACCACGTGCACGAATTTTGGCGGTCAGCTGGCTTTGAGCGTGAGCGGTCCGTCGTGCTCCAGCGAAGCCACGGGTCGTACGGCGGGGATCACCGGTTTGGTTTACTCGATGGCGCGCGCGCAAAATCCGCCGCTCGTGCTCACGCCCGAAGAGATCATGCAGCTCTACAAGCTGACCGCCGACGACATCGACGTTCCCGAATCGCGCAGCAGCGATCCTGACGTTTCCGGCCAATTTTACGAGTCGAAGACGGGCTTTGATCAGCGCTTCGGTTACGGACGAATCAACGCCGCGACCCTCATGAAGCAAATTCAGAGTCGGATGATTCCGCCGGAGGTCGACATCACGTCGCCCGGTTGGTTCGACACTCTCTATGCAGATCGCGTTTCGGGTCCGGTTCCGATCATGGGCCGCGTCGCAGCGTCGCGTGCGCTCTCGTATGATTTTACGGTCTCGTGGGCACCGGGTGTCGAGCCGGATGATTCCGCGTTTCAAGCGCTCGCGCCGCCGCTCAATGCGATCGCCGCGACGACGGTGAGTGGTTCGGGTGGAGCTCCGCTCGCGACGATCGATCCGAGAACCATCGATACGACGCACGTCGCCGATCCCGATTCGAAGCATCACGAAAATGATCGCACCATCACGCTCCTCGTTCGTGCGACCGCGCACTACGCAGGCGGAGACGTGAAAGGTGAATCTCGTCGCACGATCGCGATCGTCAATGGCGTCGGCACCAATCAGGTCGACACCGATCTGCTTCCGGGCTTTCCGATCGCGTACGGCGCATCGGGCGACTCGAGCCCCAAGCTCGTCGACATCGACGGCGACGGCACACGCGACATCGTGATCGGAAATGCCGCAGGCGATTTGCACGTGCTCTCGCTCAAGAGCGGATTGCCCGTCGACCTTCCCGGATTTCCGGTGCACACCGCGCTCATCGACGGCTTGAACACGAGCCTCACTGACCCTGCAGTTCCCAGCTACGTGAATTCCAAAGCGTGGACGAACGGGAAAAATGGCGGGATCGACAGCTCGGTCGCGCGCGAGGCGATCGAAGCCACGCCGGCGATTGGCGATCTCGACGGCGACGGCAAACCGGAAATCGTTTTCGTCTCGTATCCGGGAACCATCTACGTCGTGAGCTCGAGCGGCGCCGCATTGCCGGGTTGGCCGAAACGTTATGCGCTCGTGCCGTCGTGCCCGCAGGATCCGTCGAAGCCGAAACCTGCAACATGCATGGATGTATTTCACGGCTTTGCGCGCGGTGAGTTCGGCAGCCCCGCGCTCATCGACATGGACAAAGACGGAAAACCGGAGATCGTGCTCGCCGCATTCGACGGGCAAATTTACGTGTTTCACGCCGACGGAACGCCGCTCAACGGATTTCCCGTTTTGCTGCACTCACCCAAGACGCAAAAATTCAATCGCATCTGGTCGAGCCCCACCGTTGCTGATTTCAACAACGACGGCATCCCCGACATCGGCAGCGGATCGAACGAAGAGATCGGCGGCGGCGGTGGTGCAGGTCCGGTCTTCATCGTCGACGGTCGCGGCAACAACGCGCCGGGCGGTCCGTACCTGAAAAACTGGCCGATCACGCAAGTGTCGCTTCATCTTTTTCCGGTCGTCGCAGAGGGCGTCGACAGCTCGCCCGCGGTTGCCGATCTCGACGGTGACGGTCAGCCGGATTTGCTGGTGGAAGGAAACGGCGCACCGCCCACGGTTTTGAAAGCGGATCCTGGTGTTCCGCCGACGCAATTTTCGGATCCGCCGAATCGTCTTCCGGTGATCAACGATACCGACGCGGGCACGACGCAAGTTGGTTTCGATCCGACGGCGATCTTCGGACCGCTCACGAATGCGTTTTCGCCGGACACGATGTTTCCACTTTTCTCGCAGCCGTCATTTGGCGATCTCGATGAAGATGGAACGCCCGACGTGATCATGGCGGGTGGCTCGCTCAGCCTCGCTGGAAATCTCGCCGGCGGATCGAGCGCAAAACCGTTCCAACATTTGCTCGCGGCCTGGAGCGGAAAAACCGGACACATGTTGCCGGGCATGCCGTACGTGATGGAGGACTACACGTTCTTCGTGAACGAAACGATCGCCGACGTCGGAAGCGGCGCAGGCCCCGCGGACGGATATCCGGAAGTGATCGTCGGCACCGGCGGCTACTTCTTGCACGCGGTCGACGCTTGCGGAACCGAAGCGCAAGGCTGGCCGAAATTCACGAACGGTTGGATCGCAGCAACGGCAGCCGTCGGCGACGTGGACGGCGATCATCAGCTCGACGTTGTCGTTCCCACGCGCGACGGAAATCTCTATGCGTGGAAAACGAAGGGCCCGGACACCGGCGTCGTGCAGTGGGAATCGTTCCATCACGACAACGCAAACACCGGCGACTACCGGGTGAAGCTCGATCAAGGAAAAGTCTCGACCGGCGTCGCGCCGCTCGTGTGCGCGGTGCCCACGGTCCCGACGCAAACCTTCGACGCAGGCGGCTGCGCGATTGCGCCGGATCACAGCGGCGCAAAGGACGGCGTTTTTGCCGTGATTTTTAGCGCGATCGTGGGCGCGCTCGCTTTCATGA
>JBDTFL010000709.1:0-2746 GCA_039937955.1 Polyangiaceae bacterium
GCCAGGAGCGTTGTCTCGATGACAGTTCTCGCGTACCCACCCATGAAATCCACGATCTTGGTTTCAGGCTTGTTTTTAGGTGCTTTCGCGCTCTCGTTCGGCTGCTCGTCGAGCTCCGGTGATCTCAGTGCCGGGAGCGACGATCCAGATGGGGGTGACTACACGGGTGAAGGCGGCGTGAGCTACAGCGACAGCAGCGCTCCGCTCGGCGACGCGAGCACGCCTCTCAAAGACGGCGGCACGAAACCGAAGGGCACGTGCAAGTTCGCGGCGAACGCGACCGGCCTCCAATCCGGTCAGCAAACAGGCGGTCTCGCGTTCCACACCTATGCGCCGTTGTCGTACGACGCGAGCGTGCCGCACACCGTCGTCGTGATCATGCACGGTCAAGATTCGGATGGCACCGGCGAGCTCACCAGCCTGTGGCAACCGATCGCGGACGCGAACCAGCTCGTCTTGCTCGCGCCGAAGGGATCGCAACCGGCGACCGACCCGGCCACGTATCCGAATGGCGCGAATTGGTCGGTGAACGATCTCAACCACGTTCAAGATCTCGTGAGCGACATGGATGATTGCTACAACGTCGACGCGCACAAACACATTCTGTGGGGCTTCTCGGAAGGCTGTTTTTACGGGTATTTGCTGGGGATCGGCGCGGCCACACAATTCTCGGGTCTCGCGATGGGCGGAGCGAACGCGAGCTTCGCGCGCGAGAACGGCTATCCCCCGTCCGCCGAGACTTGGCACATTCCGGTGAGTCACGTCATCGGTACGACCGACCCGAACGGCATCGAGGCGAGTGAGCAGGACAAAACGGAGTTCATCGACGCGGGATCGGTCTTCACGCTCTACGAGCCGAATCAAGGTCACACGATCACCGAAGCCCAAGTGCTTCAGCAGTTCACGGATCTCAAAAATTCGTCGTCACCCTGACTTAGGATTGTCCGAAACGACAGCTGCTTGTCGTATTGGACAAGTAACCTTCAATACGGAAGGTCTTTGAAGCCTTCGGGTGCGGTGGTCGATTCTGGATGGTCTTGCGTGGGCGGTTGTTTCGGCGGCACGTAACCACCGCCAGCTCGCGCGAGCTTCACCGTGAGCTGACCATCCGTCGCGCCGACCTCTCGTGTGTCCGCGCGAAACCCATTTTTGACGAACAGTAGCTTACGGGTTTTTTTGCCGTCGGATGCGAACGAAACGTCGCAGGGCGTCGACGCACAAACCTCGCGGCCGTCTTCGCGAACATTGGCGCCTTCGGGCTCGCTCGACACGCGAACTTTGAGCGGCGCAGCAGCAGCAGCAGCAGCAGCAGCAGCTGCGCTGTCCGCGGCGGCGGTCGAAACCGTCGGATGCGTTGCAGCCCCCGAGCTCGAGTCTGCCGGCGTGTCTCCGGCCGCTGCTCCGCTCGAAACGGGTGGCGGAGTTTTCGAGGTCGTTCCGACGACGAAGAAGATCGATGCGATGCCAATGACGGCGCCGATCGCGAGGAGCCCGGCGAGCGCGCGCGATCTGCGCGGACCCGGCGCGAGCGATCGTGGAAGCTCGGCCTCTGACGTCGGAAAGCCCGACATAGCTTCGGGACGCTGGGTGGACGGCGGAATCGGCGGGATCGATCCGGATTGTGACGCGCCGCTCGGCGTGTACGAAATCGTTGCAACGTGTCCGGGTGTGGGAAATGAGCCGGATCCGACCGCACCGTGCTGCCCAGACCCGACGGCGCCGTGCTGACCCGTGCCGAGCGCACCCGGCGCAAACGAGTTCACGCGCACGACGGTCTTCAATGCGACGAGCACCTCGTCCATCGACGTGAAGCGCTGATCCGGATCCTTCGACATGCAACGCATGACGGTGTGCTCCATCACTTCCGAAACCGTGATGTTCGGGTTGATGGATCGCATCGGGGGCACCGCGTCGTTCACGTGCGCCATCAAAATGTTCACGCTGTTGGGGCGATCGAACGGCACCTTGCCGCACAACATCTCGTACATGATGACGCCGAGCGAATAGATGTCGGTGCGTGCGTCGACTCGGTCGCCGCGAATTTGTTCCGGCGCCATGTACTTGGGCGAGCCCATGAACAAACCAGTTTGCGTCAGCTGCTCGGCCGGCTCCGTGGCGAACTCTTTCACCAGACCAAAATCCAAAATTTTCACGTAGTCGGGCTCGTCGCCGTGCTCGAGCAAAAATACGTTCGCGGGCTTTAAATCGCGGTGAATCACGCCAAATCCGTGGGCTTCGCGCAACGCACGACACACCTGCATCGAGATATGCGCGACGCGTTCTTCGGCGAGCACACCAGCAACGCGAATCGCACGATGGAGCGTGACGCCCTCGAGCAGCTCCATCGCGATGTACTAAATGTCGTCGTCGGTCCGGCCGTAATCGAAGATCGTCACCGTGTTCGGGTGCGTGAGCTTCGACGCGACGCTCGCCTCCAAAAAGAAGCGCTTGTGAAACTCCGGATCTTGATCGCCCGCATAGCCGGGGTTCAAAATTTTTATGGCGCACTGACGGCCGAGCGGAAGTTGCTCTGCTCGATACACCTTTCCCATGCCGCCTCGCGCGAGCAGCGAAACGATCTTGAACCGATCATTGATCGTGCGACCAATGACAGGATCGACGGTCGCTGGTTTTCCTGCGACCGCTGGGTTGGTTGATGAAACGCGGCCTGCGCCGTCAGACATGGAGCTCCGTATGGAAGTGTGAACGTCCACAAAACTCGTGTCAACGTCTCGTAGAAGACAAC
>JBDTFL010000710.1:0-3680 GCA_039937955.1 Polyangiaceae bacterium
TTCGGACTTTGATTCGCAAATGCTCGTGCCAGCTTCGCTGTCACATCGCTTTGCAGACACGATGAGATTTTCGGAATTTGAGAGCATCGAAAAACCTCCTTGTTGACGAAGCAAAAGGAGGTTTTTCGATGCCATCATTCCATTTTCAATTTCTCGAGGTCTATGTTGCGGCCAAAGAGCTTGCGGTTTTGGTTCAGGCCGCTCGGATTTCGGACACGGAGCTTCGGGATCAAGCGACGCGAGCAGCCAAGAGTTGCTTTCTCAACTTGTCTGAGGGATTGCCCAGTCGCCAAGCGGGAATTCGGCGTCGGCATTTTGCGTGCGCCATCGGTTCGCTCGCGGAAGTTTGCGCTGCTTTGGATCTCGCAAATGCGCTCGGTTGCCTCGAGCCAAATTTCGCGGCGCCAACTTCCGAGCTCATCTCGAAAATTGCGCGCTTGATGAACGGGCTCATGAAATAGCCAAAAAATACGGCGACCGATTGTGAGTCGGTCGCCGACTCATTCCGAGCTAACCGTTACGAGTCAGGCCCGACATCAGCATCGCAAGCTTCTTCGCGAGAAGTTGGAGAGGCTCGACATCCGGAATTTCAATCGCGCCGAGAGCATTCGCCAAATCGATCGCTGCACAAACTTCACCGAGCGAACCGTAAGCGATGGCGAAATGCCGACGACGAATGCCAGCCTGTTTGCTGGGTAATCCCTCCGCCAAATTGAGAAAGCAACTCTTCGCTGCCCGTGTTGCTTGATTCCGAAGCTCGACATCTTTGATGCGAGCCTGCTGCACAAGCACCGCAAAATCCTTGGCCGCCGCATAAACATCGAGATTCTGAAAATGAAATGTTTGCATCGAAAAACCTCCTTTTGCCCCGTCAACAAGGAGGTTTTTCGATGCATTAAATTTCAAAAATCCGAAGGTGCCTGCAAAGCGATGTGACAGCGAAGCTGGCACGAGCATTTGCGAAGCGGAAGTCCGAACGCCGAGATCCGATTTTCCGACTTCAGACTTCCGACTTCAGACTTCAGACTTCCGACTTCCGATTTCAGACTTCAGATTCGTCTCAGTACCGCGACGTAAAATCCGGCGAAAAAAGCCATTTTGGTGGGTGACAGCGCATGCTCCGCACGACGCAGAATCGAACGGACGACCGGAATTTTCATCGCGGCTGCAGTCGGCGTCAGGATGCGAACTCCGAACGCGCGATCGAATTTCGTGCCGGCCGGAATGATTTTGGGAATGACCCAAGGTGCATCGAAGCGCGTGTAGACCGCGCTCTCACGTGTGACGCTCGAAATTTTTCCGGGACGACCGAACCGTTTCACGAGTCCGCGCAAGCTCACCGGATTGTAGAACTCGGCGACGATCCATCCGCCGGGCTTGGTCACGCGTGCCATCTCTCGCAGTGCACCGGCGATGTCGGGTACGTGCGCCAGAACTTTGAACGAGCACGTCATGTCGAACGTTGCGTCGTCGAAGGGAAGCGCGGTGATGCTGCCCTCCGAAACCTCGAGGCCACGCCCGCGCGCCGTTTCGAGCATGCCGGGCGACAGATCGACACCGACCGCGCGATTCGCGAATCGAGCCATTTTTTCGAGTAAAAGTCCGGTGCCGCATCCACACTCGAGCACGTCTTTGCCGTGTCCGTAACGAGATGCGATCGCGATCTCGAGGTCGTCGATCATCGCGTGATAACCGTGCGGTGAGTTCGGACGACGCTCCTTCTCGTAGCCTTTCGCGAACTCGTCGTAATACGCGCGCGTCGCTTTCAGATCTTCTTTTGGGTTCGTCATCTTCATTTCTTGTGCGCTCAAGGACACACGCGGCGCTCGAGCCAGCTGCCGTCTTGATCTGTGTAGTGGATCCAGAGCGAGCCGCTCTTGTCCAAAAGCATCGCGACGTCTTTCACGGAGCCTGCGCTCGCGACGTAGCCGAGTGACGTGTAGCTGAGCTTTCCGCTGCCGGCGGCGACTCCGAGCTCGAGCCCGCGGATCGACGTCGCTGCGCCAGTAATGGGACGAACACTTGCAATATACATCTTTTTTCCGCCGAGTGTTCCGGCGATGGGCGCGGTGTTGATGCCGTTTAAATAGAGGGACATCTCCGAGGGCTCATCGATTTTCGGCGGCGACTCGAGCTTCACGGAGACCATTCCGAAATCGTCTTCGACGGTCGTCGGCATCAAACCGAGCATCGCGCCCGACGCGTCGGTTGCGAGCGCCACGTGCACTTGATGATCACTTCCGCCGCCGACGTACACGACCTCGTCGGAGCCGACATGCGCTTTGCCGGCTTCGTACGAAATCACGCGTGCATGGAGCGGGCTCATCGCGAGGCGTGCATCGACATAGAGTGCGACGAGCTCACCTCCGCGTTCGGCGAGTGTCACGTCGGTTGCGCCTGCGCCCTCGTCCGAAACTCGGAATGGTTGGTCGTCGTCGATGCGCACGAACGCCTGAGAAACATGGCCTTCCGTGGTGTTTGCCACCGCGAGATACGCGAGTGCGGTGTGTCCGCCCGGCAGCTGTGCAGCTGCGATGCGCGCGCCCGGGTCGGCGTGCACGTAGGTTTGATCCGAAGCTTGCGCACGAAGCGCGCGATGGACGGCGCCATTGGCGTCCGAGCAGAACGCATATTGCGCAGCGGTGGCGCACGCCGGGCGTGACGCTTTCACAGCCGTTGCTCCGAACGGGTTCCGTTTTGCGCCCGTGGAGTCGACCGGAAATGAAGTGACGTGAAGAATTCCGTTCACGTGCGTGTTGACCTCGACGTTGCTCCCCGAAATCGAAAGCGCGCCGGGGCCCGTAAATGGCTGCTGAACGGGGCCGAACAAAATACGACACGCGTTTGCGCCGGCATCGATCACCTCGGTCGGCTCGGGCGGACCCGCATCGATCGGGCCCGCGTCGACGACGATCGGCAAGCCGCTCGCGATTGTTACCGGCGTGTCCGACGGCGCAGGACCCGCGTCTTTCGTGGTCGCCGGAGGCTTGCCGCGTTGAAGAACGCCGTACACCACGAGAAGCGCAACGGCCGCGCCGATTGCGGCAAATGCCAGCTTTCGTGGGCTGCTCGGCTCGGCATGCGGCGGGATGTCGTCGTGCTCGGGTTCCAAGCAATCCCTTTTAACGCGGAACCGCTAAGATCGCCTAGCTCCATGTCGCGCGTTCTTCTGATGTGTCTGGCGGTGAGCCTCTTCGGATGCGCGACGTCGCATGTCGTCGGCTACACAGCTGACGGCGCAGCCATCGACGAGATCACGCTGAAGCAATCCAACGTGTACGTCATCGAATGCGCGCGCCCGATCTTGATCGACACGGGCACGGCGGCCGACATGAGCGACTTGAACGCCGCGCTCGCCGACCTAGGTTTGCGCCCGTATCAATTCGGTTTGGCGATCGTCACGCACGCGCATCACGATCACGCGGGGCTGGCAAAACTGCTTCAAAGTGGCTACGGCGTGCCGATCATGCTCGGCGCCGCCGACGCCGATCAAGCTGCGCGCGGCGAAGACGACGAGCTGAAACCGCAAAATCTTACCGCCAGTTTTTTGAAGCCGTGGCTCGTGAAAGATTTTCCGCAGTTCACGCCCGACATTCTCGTTTCAGCGCCGATCGATTTGAAACCCTACGGCGTGAACGGCACCGTGTTGCCCATGCCCGGGCACACCGCAGGATCGATCG
>JBDTFL010000711.1:0-10950 GCA_039937955.1 Polyangiaceae bacterium
GTGGTGCTCACGTTCGACGACGGCCCCGACCCGAAAACGACTCCGCGCGTTTTGGACGCACTAGATGAAGCAAAAGCCACGGCAACATTTTTCGTAATCGCGAAAAAAGCTGAAAAATACCCGGAAATCGTGCGCGATATTGTTCGGCGTGGTCATCAGGTGGGCCTTCATGCGTATGCGCACGACCGACTTTTCTCGCTGCGATCGCCGGCGCGCGTGAAGAAAGATCTGCTGCGCGGTCTCGACGTGCTCGAAGAAATTACGGGCGAGCGCACGCTGCTTTTTCGCCCGCCGATCGGTCACACGAATCCGATCATCGCGCGCGTGATCGAAGAGCTCGACTTGATCGTCATCGGTTGGTCGGTCTCCGCGCGTGACGGCACCGCGTCGGCCACCAAAGAAAAAATTCTTAACCGACTACGTAAAGGGATCGATCACGGAGCGATCCTCTTGATGCACGACGCGTCGGAACGAAACGATTTCGAGCCACAAGGTCCAGAAGCATTGCCCGACGTACTGAAGATCATTCGAGATGAAGGCATCGACGTCGTACCGCTCGAAAATTGGATCTGAGGATCTGAGCCGCCTCAGTCGGATCCAGGCAAAATCAAGACGAATCGCGCGCCGCTCTTCGCGTTCGCATCGACTTCGATCGTTCCACCTGCCGCTTCGACGAGCCCACGACACACCGAAAGCCCGAGCCCGGTTCCCTGTCCGACCTCTTTCGTGGTGACGAACGGCTCGAAGATTTGATCGCGGACGTCGGCACGAACGCCGGGCCCGTTGTCTTCGATTTCGATGCGCACGTTGTCGTCGTCGCGTTTTGCTCGGACCACGATCTGCGGAGCTTTGTGACTATCCAGCGCCGCTGCCGCATTCATCATCAAATTCAGAAGGACCTGCGTGAGACGCGCAGTCGACATCATGACGTGCAACGATTGTTCGATTTCGATTTTCAGATCGATCTCGCGGAAATTTTTCTGTGGTCGTGAGAGAGCGAGGACTTCGTCGATCACGCCGCTGACTTCCGCCGGTGAAAATTGTCCGGACGAGTCGGGTTTCTCCTCCGGCCGCGCAAAATCGAGCAAATCTCGCAAAATCGTGCTGATTCGTTCGGTCTCGCGTTTCATGCGAACCAAAAAATCGCGTGCTTCGTCGGGCGGAGTGGTGCTGTCGAGCAGCAGATCTTCCATTCCCAAAAGCGCCGCGATCGGATTTCCGATCTCGTGCGCAACGCCCGCTGCCAAGCGACCGACGCTCGCCATGCGCTCACTCCGAATCACTTGCGTCTGCGCTTCGGTGAGCCGCTTGGTCGTTTGCGTGAGCTCGTCGATCTTCACGAGCAGCGTCGCTTCGTCGGCGATCAGCTTCGCGGCCATCGTCTCGACGCTCGCCGCGACATCCGCCAGCTCACGCGGACCACTCTGCCTCAGCACCAATACTCGGGAGCCACGCGCCACGCGGCTCGTTGCCGCGACGAGCGCCTCGAGTGGACGAACGATTACGCGAGTAAGTGTAAAATACATGAAAACCAAAAGCGTCACTGCGAACAGCGAGATGGTCAGCGCTACCAAACGCACGATTGGCGCGGGCTTCGAGCCGTCCGACGCTGGTGCGCGCGCTACCACGATGACGTCGCCGCTCTGGGCAGATGCTTGTATTTTCCCCGCTTCGCTGCGTGAGCTTCCGGGCGCGCCAAAATCGCTGCCGACCAATTGCTCACCCGCGCTTGCCGTGATTTTTCCCTTCTTCACGACGGCCAGCGCATCGATTCCGGACTCGCCCAAATGCGCAGCGAGCGTTTCTTCGGCGGGCGTCGACGAATCGCCTTTCACATGTGTGGCGATGGCGTGCGCAACCGCGACGATCGCCTGACGACGCGCGACGAGCTCCGATGCGCTGGCCAAGCTCGCTACCGCAAACGAAAGCGGCACGAAGGCGAGCGCCATCAAGGTGCCCAGCGCGAGCACGATCTGCACACGAATTCCGCGTCGCTCTTCCACGCGGCGACGCTACGACAAGCTCACGATCGCGGCACTTTTTCGGCCTGACCGATGCTGATTGAGGCCTATTTCGAGGCGGAGATCGCGGGGCCTTTGGCGTTTGCCGAGTCCGAGGCGAGATAATCGACCATGCTCGACCACTCCGCGTCGTTCATTTTCACGCGCGTGTGATGTCTGGTGAACGCCGTCTCGAGCTCGGCGCGCGTGTGCGTTCCCGGCTCGACGCGCACGTGACAGCTGCCGCATCGTGAACGATGGATCGCGCGAACATCGCGAATTTCAGCGGATCTCGCCCAAACGGCCGGGGTGGTCGCGAACGACGTGCTCGTCCTCGGCGTCGATACGCCGTCACGCGCGGGCTCGGTGTTGCCGCCACATGCCGCAGATACAGCTGCGATCACGATGGCGAAAACGAGAGCGAATGCTTGCGTGCGAACGAGCAGGTGAGTACCCTTTGTTGAAAGTGACTTTCACTAACTATATGCCCCGCGATGACCGCAAATTCAACCCCTTTCGCTGACGCTGAGACCGCGTCCGACGCATCCCGCGAAAAAGACGGGGTCTCGTCGCTTTCGCTCGCGTCGATTTCGATCGGCGAAGAAGCGGTCGTGGCCGAGCTAGCGCTCGAACCCGAGCTCGCGGCGTGGCTTCGCGCGGTCGGCATCGGTGAGGGTGACAACGTTTCGGTTTTGCGATCCGGCGCATTCGGCGGACCGCTTCACGTTCGAAATGCGGTCGGTGGAGAATTCGCGCTCAATCGTCAGCTCGCGAAATCGATCCTCGTGAAACGCGTTTGAGATGCACGAGCGAGCAGCGCAATCCGTAAGCGTGCACACGAATGCAGCGCCGGCGCTCGTGCTTTTGGCGGGCCGTCCGAATTCCGGAAAATCGTCGCTCTTCAATTTGATCACGGGCGGCGACGCGCACGTCGGCAATTTTCCAGGCATCACGGTCGACGTTTTGGAAGCGCGAGTTGCTCTGCCTGGCGGTCGCGCGGCCGACGTTGCCGACCTTCCCGGATTTTATTCGATCGATGCCATCGTCGACGCGAAGACCGACGAAGGTGTTGCGCGATCGTTCGTCGAACAAGCAGAAAACGGAACGCGCGCATGGCTGGTCGTTCAGGTGATCGATTCGACGCAGCTTTCGCTCGGTTTGCGTCTCACGCGCGAGCTCGCCGCACGTGGTGTTCCGCTGCTCGTGGTGCTCACGCAAAAAGACGTGCTCGCGAGTGAAGGTCGTGACATCGACACTGCAGCCATCGAACGCGAAATTGGCGCGCCGGTGATTTTGGTTTCGTCGCGAGATCCGTCGGCGAAGCGAGTCGTGCAATCGGCGATCGAATCGCTCCTGGCGGTCGATCCGAAATCGAGCCAAAAACAAGTCAAATCACGCGAAGACTGGAAGCCCGACGCGCTCGCCAAAGAAGCTCTGATCGATCGCGCGCAAAAAAATTCTGCGGAAGCGCGTCGTCGTACGCGAACCGCGCGGCTCGACGCGTGGCTGCTGCATCCAGCCGTGGGTCCGATTTCATTTTTGGGTTTGATGTCCTTGGTGTTCGCAGCAGTTTTTTTGATCTCCGATCCGGTCACGAACGCCATCGACACCGTGAACGATTTCATCCGCGTGCATCTATCGCACGTGCTCGGCGGCGGCCTGTTCGCGTCGTTCGTGTGCAACGGTCTGTTTGGCGGCGCAGGAACGGTACTCGCGTTCCTTCCGCAGATCGTGATTCTGACTGTGGCGATGGAGCTGCTCGAAGCGAGTGGCTATCTCGCGCGCGGCGCGTTCTTGGTCGACCGACTTTTGCGTCTGCTCGGGTTGTCGGGTCGGTCTTTTTTGCCGCTGCTCATGGGTCATGCGTGTGCGATTCCGGCCATCGCATCGACGCGCGTGATTCGCGATCCGCGCGAGCGCCTCACGACCATTTTGGTGTTGCCGTTGATGACGTGCTCCGCGCGTGTGCCCACATACGCCCTCGTGATCAGTGCATTTTTCTCGACTCATTCTGCTTTGTTCAAGTCGGCGATTTTCGTTTCGTTGTATTTCATCGGTATTCTTTCGGGTTTGATTGCCTCTCTCGTTTTGCGAAAAACCGCGGTCGGCGGTCGTGCATTGCCGCTCGTTTTGGAGATGCCTTCTTACCGCACGCCGCAATTGAAAGCGGTCGCGCGCAAAGCGTGGCAGTCGGCGTGGAGATTTTTGCGCGACGTCGGAACGACGATTCTGATCGTCGCGGCCATCTTGTGGGTCGTGCTCACCGTGCCGTATCCGGGCGCACAAGATCCTGCGGCGCCCCCCATCGAGCGCAGCATCGCCGCGCACGTCGGTCACGCGATCGAGCCCATCACCAAACCTGCCGGCTTCGATTGGCGCATCAATGTTGGTCTGATCGGAGCCTTCGGTGCACGCGAGCTCATGGTCGGAACCATGGGCGTTATCTTCGGGCTCGAGCACAAATCCGACGACCCCGCGCCGCTCGCGCAACGTTTACGCGAAGCCAAACGCGCCGACGGATCACCCGCTTACTCGACGGCCAGCGGTCTCGCGCTACTCGCGTTTTTCGTTTTGGCTTGTCAGTGCATGAGCACGGTCGCAGCGATCAAGCGCGAAACACATTCATGGCGTTGGCCGGCGTTCGTGCTCGCGTACACGTACACGCTCGCGTACGTAGCGGCCCTCATCGTCTTCCAATCGAGCCGTTTTCTCGGGTTTTCGTAGCCGAGCAAAGACCGAGCAAAACGCTCAATATTTCACGCCGAAGACGTCACGGATCACACGCGCGATGCCGCCGCCCGTTTCCGAATTTTCTTCGAGCACGTCGCTGGCGATTTTTTTAACTTCGTCGGGCGCTTGCCCCATGACGAAGGAGCGTCCGGCGACCAGAAACATGGGCACGTCGTTCAGCCAGTCGCCGACGACGACGGTCTGATCCATGTCGATGCCGTGATGCTCGGCGATCCAGCCGAGCGCCGAGCCTTTGTTTTTTCCGATGGCGCGCACGACCAGCCCCCATGCGGCCTCGCCCGAGAGATTCACGCGCTTGATCGGAAACATCGCGGCCTGTGCAGCATTCGGAAGGTGACGATGAATGCCGTCCACGGCTTCGCTGATTTGCCCGGCGGTTCCGATCGCGACGACTGCCGTGACGCCATCTTCCGCGTGCCACGTGTGATCTTCGGCGACGCTCTTCACACGGCGAACGTCGCTCGACCAGGTGGTCACGTAACCGAGATACGGATTTCCGGCTTCGTCGTGCACGATCGCGTCGCGCGCGAATACGAAGCTCGCGGCCCCGCATTGCGCGATGATCTCGCGAAGCTTGTCGGCGTTTGCTTCGCGCACGCTGTGATGCATGAGCGTGGTGTGCGTTTTCGCGCTGACGACATGGCTGCCGTCGACGCAACCAACCGGCCCGATCAATCCCAAAACTTCGGAGCTCGAACGCGTGCCGGAATAAAGCCTTCCGGTGATGATGCTGACATGGACGCCGGCGGCAACTGCTGCGCGAATCGCGCGCACGTCGCTTTCGTGCGGAAGCCCGCTCGCGTCGAGCAGCGTTCCGTCGAGATCGACCGCAAGCAGCCGCGGCGTTTTCATCTCTGGACGCCTGCGCGTAGCTCGGCTTTCATCTCTGGACGCCTGCGCGTAGCTCGGCTTTCACTGCGACATCTTACGACTGATCTTGATCAGGCGTGCGCGTTGGCGGTCGCTTTGATTTTGGCGTGGTCGGCCGGGTACACCGAAGCCATGCGGCGGGTGTTCGTCTTCCACTCGTATTTCACGACGCCGTCGATGAGCGAAAAGAGCGTGAAGTCTTTTCCGAGACCGACATTGTGGCCGGCTGCGATCGACGCGCCGACTTGACGAACCAAGATGTTTCCGGCGCGCACGACTTCGCCGCCGTACACCTTGGTGCCACGACGCTGCGAGTTACTGTCACGTCCGTTGCGCGTGCTGCCTGCGCCTTTTTTGTGTGCCATTTCTCAGATTCCCTTCACGCTGGTGATTTCGAGCGCGGTGAACGGCTGACGATGGCCGTTCTTGCGGCGGTAGTTCTTTCGGCGGCGGAACTTGAAGACGATGATCTTCTTGTCCCGATCCTGCGCCGTGATTTTCGCCTCGACCTTGGCGCCCGCAACGACAGGCTGACCGATCGAGAATTTGCCGTCACCCGAGCCGACGAGGAGAACATCGTCGAACGTGATGTTGGTGCCGACGTCTCCGAGGAGCTTCTCCACACGGAGCTTGTCGCCGACTGCGACCTTGAATTGTTTTCCGCCGGTGCGGAAGATTGCGTACGCGCTCATCTACTTAGCCCTCTTGGGGTGCCGGTTTCAGCCGAACATTCCTTGCCAGAGGGCATATGGTTTGTGCGGTGAAAACGGCGGGGTTCTTGTTCAGGGACGCGGGACTATAGTGGCGCGCCGGCGCTTGTAAAGCGGAAAGACCCGAGGTCTACTGGTTTAGTTTCGTTTTAGACGCGACGTTTTAGACGCGACCAAGCCTGGTCGCTATTTTTAGACGCGAGCAAATCAGGTCGCTATTTCTTCTCGGACGGGACAATACGGGCGCTTCGTTTGGACTAGCGGTAAGCTCTTCACTGGAAGTCGCCACCTACGCGAGGTCGCATGAAGTTTCGACGCGTGATTTTTCCGGGGATTTTGGCCATTTCTGCGGGCCTGGGCATGAGCTCGGCTTGTAGTGCGCCCGATCCGGGGCTCCTCATTTTTTCGGAAAACCCCGCGAAAATCAAACCCGACTCCGGCATCACCACCCTCAGCGACGCCAGCATCGCTGCCGACGGCAGTGTTAGCGGGCCGCCAAGCGCGTTCGCCGGCGAGCCGCCTTATATCCAAACGTCGGGTGCTTCGACGGATCGGCCGGAGCATATGGCGAGGTTCGGAAACGCGAACCCCGCAGGCCACGACTGCATGACGTGTCACCTGCCAGATGCAACGACGCCATTCGTGTTCGGAGGCACCGTTTTTCCGCCAGACGGGGGTGATGCGGGCGTCCCCAGCGCTGAGGTTCGCGTGCTTTCTCCGAGCGGCACCGCGATGGCGACGTACTCGAACGGCGAAGGCAACTTCTACTATCTGCTCTCCATTGGCGCGCCGATCGAAGCCGGATCTCTGGTCGGTGTTCGCAACGGAAGCTTCGAGCAGACGATGCCCGATCACCTCACCGGTGAAGGTCAGGCCGGCTGCAATCAAACCGGAACCTGCCACGGCGGAACCGAAGGCACGATTCATCTTCCGTAATTTCGCGCTGAGCTGAGCGAAATCCGCACGTAACGGCGCCTACGAGAACGTGCTATTTCCGCGCGCATGCCGCTCGGATATCTCGCGCTGGTCCTTCACGCGCATCTGCCTTTCGTTCGGCACCCCGAGCACAAACGGCATCTCGAAGAGCGTTGGCTCTATGAAGCGCTGATCGAGTGTTATTTACCGCTGCTCGACGCGTTCGACCGGTTGGCGAGTGACGGCGTTCCGTTCGCGCTGACGATGAGCATGACGCCGCCGCTCGTGGCGATGCTCAAAGACGATTTGCTGCGTGAGCGTTTCGAGGGGCATCTCGATCGCATCGAGGAGCTCGCCGAGCACGAGATGAAACGTGTCTTCGGCGACGTGCAGTTTGCGCCGGTCGCTACATTTTATCGCGACGAAATTCGCCGCGTCCGCGCGGTGTGGCAGCGCCACGATCGCGACGTGGTTGCGGGCTTCGTCAAACATTGGGACGCTGGCAATCTCGAAATTCTGACGTGCTCGGCGACGCATTGTTATTTGCCCGGCATGATCCCCGCGAAAGAAGGGATCGCTCCGCAGCTCGAGCTCGGCGTGCAAGGTTTCGAGAAATTGGTCGGTCGGCGGCCCACCGGAATGTGGCTACCTGAGTGCGCGTATCACCCGTCGTTCGACGCGGAGATCGCGAAAGCCGGAATTCGTTTCACTATCGTCGACACGCACGGCATTCAGCTTGCGCGTCCGCGTCCGCCGTTCGGGGTGCATGCGCCGATCATCTCACCCAACGGCGTCGCGTTTTTCGGTCGTGATGCCGAGTCGTCCAAACAGGTTTGGTCGCGCGACGAAGGTTATCCGGGCGATCCGTTTTATCGCGATTTTTACCGGGATATTGGCTTCGATTTGCCCGAAGCCGATTTGCACGGCGAGGTCGGCGGCGACGGCGCGCGTCTCATGACCGGTCTGAAATATTATCGAATCACCGGCGAGACCGCGGACAAGCAGCCGTATCAACCGGGCGTCGCTCGTCAAAAAGCGAAAGGTCACGCACGTGATTTCGTTTTCAATCGCGTGCTGCAGATGAAGCATTTGGCGGCGACGGTGCCGAACCCGATCGTCATCGCTCCTTATGATGCGGAGCTCTACGGACATTGGTGGTTCGAAGGCCCGATGTTTTTGGAGGAGCTTTTCCGCGCGCTTCCATTGACCGAAGGCGACGTCGAAGCGATCACGTTGCGTCGCTATCTCGAAAAATTCCCGGTGCAGACCGAAGCGGTTCCTGCGGCATCGTCATGGGGCGCAGGCGGTTACGGCGAAGTTTGGGTCGGACCTGAGGCTGCGTGGTCGTGGCGACACGTGCATCATGCAACTCGTTACGTGTCGTGGCTCGTGAACAGCTTTCGCGGGAGCGACGGCGTCATCGGGCGCGCCCTCGATCAAAGCATTCGTGAGCTTTTGCTTTTGCAATCCTCCGACTGGAATTTCATCGTGAAGACCGGCACGTCGACGAAATATGCGGAGCGAAGAATTCGCGCGCACGTGCATCGTCTTCGTCATCTCGGTCACTTGGTAGAGACCGGAAAAATCGAAGGCGAAGACCTCACGTGGCTCGAGGACGTTTGCAGTCGCGACAATTTTTTCGGCAAGCTCGAAGGCGAAGCGTTGCGCGCGCCATTCGAAAACCGCGCGACGAATTGAGTTCACAAACTGTGGCTTGGCGTGTCGGACGGCGGTGTTGCTACGGGCGCCGGCGTCGCGTTCGGGTCGACCGGTTTGGCACGCAGCGCGAATCCTTCGACGTAGTCCACTTTGACCGGCAAGTCTGGCCTTTGATGAATGCTGATGACGAGCATGTTCGCTTTCGCCGCTTTCGCGAAGCGCTTCAAATACGGCGTGAGCTCCGACTGAGTGGGCGCCGAATTGTCCAAACGAAACCCGAGCTGAAATTCCGCAACGGGCTGATACGGCGCGTCCGCTGTAGTCACGATGTGACCATCCACGAGCCCGACGCCCGGCGGAAACGACGAGTTCAAGATCGTGACATCGTAGGTTGGCGCCACCTGCGCGAGCGACGCCGTGTATTCGCGGCTCACACGGTCGCTCTCCGTTGGCTGAAATTGTCCGAACGGCGTGTACGTGTTCACGCGGGTATTCGGACCGACATTGCAACCGACCAACGCAACAGCGAGAACCGCGCACGCAACGAGCTTCATGTCCGAAGCAACCTAGGCGATTTTTGAACTCGGGAAAATTGTTGCGCGAGAATGGCCTCCCCACGGCTCGCCTGGTAAAGCTCCGAACATGGATCTTCGAGGTACCCACACTGCGCTCGTCACTCCATTTTTGGACGACGCGCATCAGTCGATCGATTGGCCCGCGTTCGAAGCTTTGTGCGAGGCGCAGATCGCCGGCGGCATCCGCGGGCTCGTTCCTTGCGGAACGACCGGCGAGAGCCCATCGCTATCCGACTCGGAAAAAATAGAGCTTTTCACGCGCACGGCGAAAATCAACAAGGGTCGCTCGCTCGTCATTGCGGGCACCGGATCGAACGCCACGCATCACACCATCGAGCTGTCGCGCGCCGCAGAAGAGGCGGGCGCCGACGCCGTCATGATCGTGGTGCCGTATTACAACAAGCCCACGCAAGAGGGTCTGGTCGCGCATTTTTGCGCAGCGGCCGCGGCGGTGAAATGTCCGGTCGTCGTCTACAACATTCCGAGTCGCACCGGCATCGACTTGTCGGCCGACGCGCTCGTGCACATTTGCGAGAAGGCGAAGAATGTCGTCGCGTGCAAAGAGGCCACCGGCAACGTGCTGCGCGCGCAGGAGCTCGGTCGACGCTTGGGTGATCGCCTCACGATCTTGTCCGGCGACGACGCACTCACGTTACCGATGATTTCGGTGGGCGCGAAAGGCGTCATCAGCGTGACGAGCAATTTATTGCCGCGCGAGGTAACCGAAGCGACCAAGGCCGCGCTCGACGAGAGATACGAGCTCGCGCGCAAGCTGCACTTTGCGCTCTTGCCGGTGCACGAGGCGATGTTCGTCGAATCGAATCCGTCGCCGGTGAAATGGGCGCTCTCCGAGCGCGGAAAAATGAAAAATGTGGTGCGCGGCCCGCTGGTTCCAATCGGTGCGGCGTCGGCGCTGAAAATGTCGAGCGTGCTCGACGCGTTCGCGAAGACCCAAAAATGAGCTTCTCTTGAGCCGGATTTCTCTCGCGATGATCGGCGCCAGTGGGCGCATGGGCCAGTCGATTTTGCGCTTGGCGAAGGCCGACGGCGAATTCGACGTCGTGTGCGAGCTCAGCGAAGGCGAAGATTTTTCCAAGCTCGAAGTCTCGAAGGCAGACGTCGCGATCGATTTTTCGAGCGCCGAAGGAACACGCGCGCTCGCCGCCGTCGCCGCGAAATCGAGCATCGCACTCGTGATTGGAACCACCGGCCTCGATGCCGCATGTGAAAAAGCACTCGCCGACGCATCGGAAAAAATCGCGGTGTTCGCCGCCAGCAACATGAGCATCGGAGTTCATGTGCTCAACGTAATCGCCGCGCGCGCAGCGAAGATGCTGGGCGAAGACTTCGAAATCGAGATCGTGGAGACACACCACAAACGAAAAGTAGATGCACCCAGCGGCACCGCGCTCACGCTCGCGAAGACGCTCCAAGAATCACGTCATCACATCACGCATCTCGTTCATGGAC
>JBDTFL010000712.1:0-6735 GCA_039937955.1 Polyangiaceae bacterium
GGACGCAAATCGCGATGGAGACGGCCAAGGACATGGCGCTCAAAGCGTTCACCTTGCCCGAGGATTTGCGCAAATATCTGAATCGCGCGACGCGCGGCGACCTCGAGGTTCGCGTGAAAGGCGTGCAAGAAGGCGCACGCACGATCTACGCGGTCGGACGTCAGATCATCTACACGGCGATCGGCATCGCATTCGGTGCCGCGTCCTTGCAACTTCACATGAATCACGACGACCGGCTCGCCAGGCCGCTCGCATACGTTGCGCTCGGTGCCGGCGCGCTCCTCGTGCTGTCGTCGATTTTTGCGCGTCCTCACTCGCGTAGATGAATTTCGTCTGTGACGTCACGCCCTGAACCTTCTAAAACCAGGGGATGTCGAAATACATTCTTGCGATCGATCAGGGCACAACGGGATCGACGGCGCTCGTGCTGTCACAAGAAGGTGAAACGCTCGGACGCGCCACGCACGAGTTCCGCCAACATTTTCCGAAGCCCGGTTGGGTCGAGCACGACACACGCGAGATTTGTGCGTCGGTCGAGCTCGCGGTGCGCGAGGCAATTTCCGAGTCGAAGGTTGACGCAAAAGAGATCGCCGCGATCGGAATCACCAATCAACGCGAGACGACCGTCGTCTGGAACAAAGCTACGGGAGAGCCAATTTACCGGGCGATCGTGTGGCAATGTCGACGCACCGCCGAGGTTTGTGATCAGCTGAAAGCCGAGGGCAACGCTGATTTCGTCCGCGCGAAGACCGGCCTCGTCATCGACGCGTATTTTTCCGGGACCAAAATCGCGTGGCTGCTCGACAACGTGAAAGGCGCACGCGCGTCGGCTGAAAAAGGCGAGCTCGCGTTCGGCACCATCGACTCGTGGCTCATTCACAAGCTCACGAAAGGCGAGACGCACGTCACCGACGTAACCAACGCGTCGCGCACGCTTCTTTGCGACATTCAAAAAGTCGCTTGGGACTCGGAGCTCTGCGCGCTCTTCAAGGTGCCCGAAAATATGTTGCCGAAGATCGTCGGCAGCGCGGAGGTCGTCGCGCACACGAAAGGCGCCGGATTTTTACCTGATGGAATTCCGATCAGCGGCATCGCCGGCGATCAACAAGCGGCGCTCTTCGGACAAGCATGCTTCGAAGAAGGCGACGCGAAATGCACGTACGGCACCGGTGCGTTCGCGCTCATGAACATCGGGAAAAAAAGCCTGATCAGCACGCACGGGCTCGTCACCACCATCGCGTGGAAGGTCGGCGGCGAGGTCACGTACGCGCTCGAGGGGAGCGCGTTCATCGCAGGCGCGGCGGTGCAATGGCTGCGTGACGGGCTCGGGATTATCAAAGCAGCGAGTGAGGTCGAAGCACTCGCGCGCCAAGTCGAGTCGAGCGACGGTGTCGTCTTCGTTCCGGCGCTCGCGGGGCTGGGTGCGCCGCATTGGGATCAAGACGCACGCGGAACGATCACCGGAATCACCCGCGGAACGACTGCTGCGCATCTCGCACGTGCAACGCTCGAAGGCATCGCGTTTCAAGTCGCCGATCTTTTGATCGCGATGAAAGAAGATGCAGCAC
Source organism: Polyangiaceae bacterium (assembly GCA_039937955.1). GTDB lineage: Bacteria > Myxococcota_A > Polyangia > Polyangiales > Polyangiaceae > JAICXU01. Next base: position 1,569 of record JBDTFL010000712.1, read on the forward strand.
GCCCGATCAAATCACTTCGCGTCGACGGCGGCGCTGCGAAGAACGATTTGCTGATGCAGTTTCAGTCGGATGTGCTCGACGTTAGAGTCGAACGGCCGCGCGACGTGGAGTCGACGGGTCGTGGTGCGGCGATGCTCGCGGCGGTTGGAGCTGGGCTCGCCAAACCGGCTGACGCCGCAAAGCTCATCAAAAAGGATCGCGATTTTATCCCGCAAATGTCCGCTCAGGAACGATCCAAACACCTGGACAGTTGGCATTTGGCGGTGACGAAAGCGATGGCGAAAAAAGCCCTCAAATAGGCGTTCGTGCTCGAACGAAAGGCGCCGTGCTGCACAATGCTTAAGTCTTGTTTGCATGCCTAGCGTGAGCTGGGGAAGCGTGCGATTCTACACTCAGGCCTTTTTCCGCCAGCCCCGGAAGACGACCCGACAACTTAGTCTTTAGAAGGAGCCCAAAAAATGTCCGAGCCACATTCGGCCGATCGTCCGGTCGTCGCAACTGGTCCTGCGCGCGAAGTTCCTGTGGATTGGGAAGCGCTGGAGGACGCGTTCGAAAATAATGCGCCCGAGGTTCACAGCTATCTTCACCTGACCACCGGCGAAGTTTTGCGCGTGGTGGACGGCGTCGCTGATCCGCAGATGCATGTGCGGATCGCGTCGGATGGAAATTATCTTCGCATCGATCCGGTGAGCTCGCGTGAGCAATATCGCTGGATGGAGCGCTTCATTCCGATGGTGGACGATTTGGATCTGCGCGGAAAGCTCGCGCAGGCCATCGACGGAAAAGGCGCATTTCGCCGCTTCAAAGACGTCTTGATGTCGTACGCGATTGATCGCGAACGATGGTTTTTATTCCGCAGTGAGCGGCTCCGCACGTTCATGGAGGCTTGGCTCACTGCCCATGCGATCCGCGCGACGCCTCGCCCGCAATGGGTCGACGCACCGCCCGGACCGGAGAGTGATCCAATGCCCGACAGCGTCGTGCCCTCATCGGCTTCGATGGATCCGGATGGTCCGAAATCAGCGAGTGGACGTCGCGCGCGCAACGCGGAAGCCAGCCGCCAACATTTGCGTGAGCTCTCCGAAGCGCTCGGTCCTCGCGACCTCGAAACGCTCGCGTCGTTCGGCGAATTTTTGAAAGCGCGCCGTGCCGCACGTGGCTTCGCGCATCATCACGAGCATCAAATGCAGCAGCGTGAGCGCATCAGTCATCCCGACGCTCTCGACGCGGCATTGGCGCTCGAAGAAAAAGGCTGACGCTGAATCGTGAAATCGAGCCTTTTTATAGGGGCTTACTCTGGACGCCTGCGCGTAGCTCGGCTGCTACTGATCGCGTGCGGTATGCACGGATCTATTTTTATATCTACAGCCCGCGCTGAAGGTCCCGTCGCAACAGAAATCGATGGCGTCGCATTACGATTTTTCGCACCCTAAGCCGGCGGCGCAACGCATCCGCGTTTCATTTCCGATCGCACGCTCGCGTTCGAAGCGCGCCTCGAAGCGAAGGGTGAAGACCCGACCTACAAAGCGATTCAGGATCGTCACGTGCGCGCCGCCATCGAGCGTCACGTCACCGAAGAAATTTTGGCGAGTCTGCCGATGGAGCGCGCACCCGACGCAGCGGAGGTATCGCGCACCGCAGGCGAGCTGCGTGCGGCGCTCGTTCAACGCATCGGCGGAGAATTTTCACTCGCGCAAGAAGCTGCAGCCGAGGGCATCGCACCAGAAGAGGTGAACGCGATTTTGATTCGTCGTGCGCGCGCCGCGCTATACGTGCATCGCGCTATCGCCCCGATTTTGTATCCGAGCGAAGAGGAGCTTCGTGAGGTTTTTCGAACCGCGTCGCATCCGTTTCATGCGCAAAAATTCGAGGAAGCGCGCGTTGCGCTCACACGCTGGTTCGTCGAGGAGCGCCTGCGCAGCGCGGAGAGCGCCTATTACCAAGCCGCTCGCACGCGTATTCAGCTGTTCCCCACGAAGCGATAAGTGAAAAAAACGAAGAATCTCACTTAGACTGGCCCGATCGTGGCCGTCGCGGATTCGAAGAAAGTCGTCGTTGCTGCGCTTGCAGGAAACGTCGCCATTGCGATCTGCAAGCTCACCGCCGCGCTCCTTTCGCATTCGACCGCGACGCTCGCCGAGGCCGCGCATTCGGTAGCCGATTCCGGCAATCAGGCTTTGCTTCTTTTGGGAATCGGGCTCGCCCTCAAACCGGCCGACGAAGATTTTCCGTTCGGTCGTGCGGCGGAGCGTTACTTCTGGCCGTTCGTCGTTGCGCTCATGCTCTTTTCGCTCGGCGGGACATTCGCGATCGTCGAGGGCGTGCATCGACTAATCGCAGGTCCATCTGCCGCAGAAATAGCCGCAAAATACGTGCAGATTGCCGGCGTTCGATTTCAGTCGGTTTATCTGAGCTACGGCGTTCTCGGCGCTTCGTTCTTCTTCGAGGCCATGAGCTTCCGCGTCGCGTATCGCGAGTTCCAAATCATCGCCAAAGGAAAACCGATCATCGAAGCGATCTTCGACGCACGTGATCCGACCGTGCCGCTCGTGCTCGCTGAAGACACCACCGCGCTGATCGGCCTCGGCATCGCGCTCGCGGCCGTCATACTCAGTCACGTCACCGGCAATTTTTGGTGGGACCCGCTCGGAAGTGTCTTGATCGGAATCTTGTTGGCTGCGGTCTCGGTCATCTTGGCGCGCGTCACGCATGCACTTTTGATCGGAAAAAGCGTCCTCGAAGAAGACCGCATGCGCATTCTCGACATCGTCCAAAAAGTTCCCGGCGTCGACAAAGTCACGCAGCTTCTCGCCATGCATCTCGGACCGGACGTCGTCATCGTCGCGCTCAAGATCGCGTTTCGCCGAACCTCGAGCGTCGAAGAAGTCGAAGCGACGACCAACGCGATGGAGAAAGATCTTCGCGAGGCTATGCCCGAGCTCGTCAAAATTTTTGTCGAAGCCGACTCGAAGGGAGACGGCCGCGGCATTCACGCGTGGGAGAAGCACGCGTGAGGTCTCGCGAGCAGCTCGGGTGCGCGCGATGATGAAAGGGTCGGCGGTCGTTGCCGTGCTCGGCGGCCTCGCGTTCGCGCTCACCTTTCTTCCGGCGCGAAAAAAATCCAACATCGTTCCCAACGCTGCGGCGATCGCGAATCGAGCCAAGAATAAGCCACTTCGTGTCGGTTTAGTCTTCGACGTCGGCGGACGCGGAGACAAAAGCTTCAACGATGCCGCTTACGTGGGCCTCGAACGTGCGGAGCAAGAGCTCGGCGCCGAGGTGAGCTACCTCGAGCCAACCGGCAGCGAAGATCGCGAGGCCGCGCTCCGACTTTTTGCGGCGAACGGAATGGATCTGGTCGTTGGTGTCGGGTTCATTTTCTCGAGCGACGTCGACGCCGTCGCGCGTGCATACCCGAACGTGCACTTTGCATGCGTCGACTACGCATCATTCGGCAAGCCGGTGCCGCCCAACGTTGCTGCGCTGGATTTCCGCGAAGAAGAAGGCTCGTTCTTGGTCGGTGCGGTTGCCGGGCTCATGAGCAAAACGAAACATGTCGGTTTCGTGGGCGGTATGACCATCCCGCTCATTCGCAAATTCGAAGCTGGATACATCGCCGGCGTGAAAGCCACGTGCGATGCGTGCATTGTGCATTCGGCGTACGTCGGGCCCACACCTGACGCATTCAAGGATCCTGCAAAAGGGAAGACGCTCGCCATCAGCGAAATCGCGGACGGCGCAGACATCCTCTTTCACGCTGCCGGGTCGACCGGACACGGCGTCTTCGAGGGCGCACACGACGCACATGTTTTCGCGATCGGCGTCGATTCCGATCAGTACGACGACATGCCCGGAACGGTTCTCACCAGTATGGTCAAAGGCGTCGACGTCTCGGTTTTCGACACCATCAAAGACGTTCAAGACGGCCATTTTCAAGCAGGAACGCACGCATTTGGTTTGGCAGAAAACGGCGTCGATTACGTGCACGAGGGCCCGCACGGCGCGCTGATTCCGGACGACGTCAAAGCGAAAGTGGAAGCCTTGCGCGCGAAAGTGATCTCCGGCGAGATCAAGGTTCCGAGCGAGTAACGGCGTGGCGCAGGCCGCAGCGGGAGATGCGCTGCGCACGATCCAGCTTATTTCGTAGCGTTTTTCTCTTTGCCGCGCGCCCACGCGGCGAGGCGATCCTTCTTCCACGTGTTGGCGATCTGATCGGGATCGATCCACGCGCGCTCGGCGTTGCGTGCGGCGTTCTCCACTCGGCCCAGCTCGCTGAAATGGTGCGCATCGCTGGTGAGCACGAACGTGATTTTCTTTCCGCGTGCGCGCCTGAGTGCGTCGACCGACATGTCGAGTCGCGGCAATGCGCCGTTGACCTCGAGCGCGGTTCCGGTTTGCTCTGCCGTTTCGAAAATCTGATCCAAATCCAGATCGATGGGCGGGCGACCACCGATCATGCGCGCCGAAAGATGGCCGATCATCTTCACCGATGGATCCTTCATTGCGGTGACGACGCGCTTGGTTTGCGCAGCGCGATCCAGCTCGAAATGATCGTGCACGGATGCGAGACAAAAATCGAAAGAGGCTCGAAATTCCGGGTCGTAGTCGAGCTCGCCGTTCGGACCGATGTTCAATTCCACCCCGTGTAGCAATGTCATTTTGCTACCGAGGATTTTCTGGGCGGCGGCAATTTTCGTTCGCTGTTCCAGAAATGCATCGCGAGTAGCACCCGACAAAGTTCCTTCGGCGTGATCGGTGATCGCGAGAACCGTGTAACCGCGTGCGCTTGCTTCGGCGATGACCTCTTCGAGAGATGAGCGGCCGTCGCCCGAAACGGTGGTGTGCACGTGGAAGTCGCCGAGGATTTTTTCGACGGTCTTCGGAAGCGCTTTCTTTTCGGCGGCCTCGATCTCGCCTGCGTCCTCACGGAGCACCGGCGGAATCCACGGTAAGCCGAGCGCCTCGTAGATTTCTTCTTCGGTTTTGCTCGCGACGACCTTGCCGCCTTCGACCTCGGAGAGCGCGTATTCGTTGAGCGTCCAGCCGCGGGTGAGCGCGCGTTGGCGCAGCTTGATGTTGTGGCCTTTGGATCCGGTGAAGTACATCATCGCGGCGCCGAGCTCGGAGGCTTTGACGACGCGCAAATCGATCTGTGTTCCGCGTTGCG
>JBDTFL010000713.1:0-4625 GCA_039937955.1 Polyangiaceae bacterium
GATCGCTTGCCGGGCGCCGATCCGAAATACACGCGCGGCACTATCCACACCGACCCGAGTCAGTACTTCATGGCGTTCGGAAATCCGAACGACTCGGATGCGGGAAACGGCGGCGGCATCGACCCCGGATCGATCACCATCATCAAGTTCGGTTACATCCACAAATTGAACGTCGCGATCACCGATGGTTACGTGACGCCAAACCTCCACGGACTTTGGGCAACCGCTCCGTACTTGAACAATGGCAGCGTCCCAACCCTCGCGGATCTTTTGAATCCGGCGGCGCAGCGCCCGAAATCATTTCAAGTGCAGGGCTACACGCTCGACACCACGCAGGTCGGCAACAGCAACATCGGCCACGAGTTCGGCACGACGTTGTCGGCGATCGACAAGACGTCGCTCATTGCCTATCTGAATAGCCTTTAATTAGGCTGGATTTCGCTGCCAAAAAAATCAGCCGCCGTCGCCTGCGTCAGTTGCGCCAGCGTCGTCGACGATGATGAAGCCTGCGTCCGCATCGAGCGACAGGCACGCGCTCGAGCTCGGAATGCAGCCCGCGCCTTGCGGATTTTGGAAGCAGACCTCACCCGATCCGCAGTCGCTCGTGTGTGAGCACAGATAGGTGCAGAACCACGCGTGCGCGGGCGTGCTCGTGAGATCCGCGGTGCAGATGCGTGCGGCGCCACCCGGACCTGAGGTGTCGCACTGACCGCCGAGCGGACTGCAGTAACCGCCAACGCCGAAGCTGTTGTTCGCGGTTCCGGGCGCGACACAGTTGTCGGGATCGTTGATCACGCCGGTGTCGCCTGCCGTTGCGCCGTCAGATCCGGCGCCGGAGTCTGCCGTTGCTGTCGATCCGCTGCTGCTACTGCTGCTGCACGCAGCGAACGAAGCCATGCCTACGAAGGTGAAGACGGCAGACAGGAGGGCGACGGTTTGATTTTTCACGCGTGGGAACTTCCACCGCTCACCGCACTTCGTCAAGTCGTTCTTTGACTCGACAGCCTGAAATGGCGGGCTATGCTGCCCGCGCGTCGAAATACTTGCCTGGAACGTGCAAATATTTTTGGCAAATTCGTTGGGTCGTGAGGCCTTCGCCTGGGAGAGATAAGCGATGAATCGGACCACGAAGGTGTTGAGACCCGCGGTCAGCATGGCTGTCATTGCGGCGCTCGGCGCATGCACGACGACGCACAACGGTGACGACGCCAATACGCCGTCGGTGACGAGCGGCATCGATCCGGTGGAGTTCGTCGGTTACCACAACGAGGTCGCGCTCGATCCCACCAAGTTCCACGCGCTTGCATCCGGGCTCTTCGGGTCCGACGCACAAGGCGGAAAAATTCTTCCGGAGCAGACGCTCGCGCCCGGTTTGTTCGTCGACGCCGCGGCCGATCAACAAACGCCCGACCAAGTCGATCTCACATTTTCGTTCGACGACGGCACCTCCGCGCATCGCAAAATCGCGATGGCGCCCGCGTCGTTTTCGATCGGAAGCATCTTCGTCAAAACGGTGGATGCCGCGCTCGCGAAGATGCAGGCCGACAACGCGCCCGTGAACTGACAGCCGGTTACGGGCCAAGGCGAAAGTTATTTTCTCGAGTACCGCATGTACTCGTCGCAGGGCGGACGCGTGTCGTTCGGCGTTCGCGGAAACGGCGGCGTCTACACGCTCGTCATCGACGTCACATCACCGCACATGAGCCTCACGCCAGGTCAGCTCAACACCGCGGCCGATCACGACGGCCCCTACGACACGGTCGCCGGCACTGTGTGGTTTCACATGTCGAAGGACGATTTCGATTTCTTCGTGAACCACGCGTATGGCCAAGGCGCTACGGGAAAGCAGAATTTCAAGGACTTCGAGCTCGTTCCGCACAATTGGTTGCACCTCACCGTCGCGCCGCATTTGGATCAGCAGTTCGTGAACGTGAGCTTCAACGTGATCGGCACGGATGGCTCGAGCACCGCGTTCGCGAATGCACCCGCGTCGGTTCCGGCAGGCACGACATTTCAAAATGCCGTCGATCGCAACATGACGAACACCATCAACCAAGAGAAAGTGAAGGCCGGAACGTCCACGCCGTGGAGCGTCCCCTTCTATTACGACTCGCCGAATCAAGGCGGCATCGTGCAAGTCATCGCGCAAGGATCGGGCGGCGTGTTCACTGTTGCGTACGGAGTCGAGACTCCACACCACGCGCTCAAAGACGTTCCGCTTCTTCAGTACGAGCCGGTCACGATTCCGCCGGATGACGGATCCGCGAACGCGTCGTGCGTGCAGCTCGGCGGAACCGAAGCACCGAAGGGCACGCTGAACCTCACGTTCTCTGCGAGCGAACAGGTGAAAAACAGCCCCGATTTGCACGTTCCGCTGATTGGCCTCGTGTCGTGCAGCGTCTATCACGCGAGCGACGTGACCGTCGAAGGCCCGTCGGCCACCGCCGTGTCGGTTCAAGATTTTGCATTGCAGAACGCCGACCTCGGATCGGCAACGGCGCCGACGTTCACGACCGACGCCTTCTTCGCGGGGGACTACCAAGTGCTCTGCTACCAAGACTTGAACAACGACGGCAAAGCGGACCCGGGCGATCCCGTCACGCTGCCCATCGGAAGCGATCCGGTCGAATGCGCTGCGAACCCGACCGTGGTGCAGTTCGCAATTCTCTATCCGGTTGGGCAGTAGCTCCGCGCTGGTCTGCGAGAAGTTTGAATGTCGATCGCACGCGTCGCCGTCCTTGCGTGTGCGTTGGCGCTCACGTCTGCGTGCTCGTCGACTCCGCAAGCGACCGTTCCTGCCGGAAGCGTCGGAGCGAGCATTGCGTTTTTGAGCGGTAAAAACCAGCTCGCCGTCGTCAATCCCGATCAAGGAAGCATCAGCATCGTCAATGCCGATTCACTTGCCATCCTTTCCACGGTCGACGTTGGCGGCGAGCCACGCGCGTTGCTGGAGCTCGCTTCCGGAAAAATTCTCGTCACCAACTCACGTGGCGGAGAAATCGTCCTCGTCGATCCGGTGAGCGCGTCGGTGGTGAAGCGCAAAACGATCTGCGACGGTCCTTCGGGGCTTGCCGCGTCGCCCGACGAATCGTTCGTCGTCGTCGCCTGCGAATGGGACGGCAGCGTCGTGAAGGTCGACCCGAGCTCACTCGACGCGAGCGTTTTGGCCACCGGCCTCGCTCGTCCTCGCGCCGTTGCGGTCGTCGGAAATGCCAAAGCACCGAGCGTCATCGTCAGCGAATTTACCGGCGGCAACGTCGTGCGCATCGCCGCCGATGGGACGGTGAGCCGCGTCTCTCTCGTGCCGACCAGCGCGCCGTATCGCGACGCATTGACGAAAATGACCGGTAATTTGGCTGCAGCCCTCGTTCCGGCGAATGGCAACCTTTTGGTTGCATATGAGTTGGTGAACCACACCGGCGACGCATCGCTCGAAAAAATTGCCGGTGACTACGGCTCGGTGACCGACGGCAATCCGAAGATCAATCCCGTCATCGGATCGCTCGGCATTGCTGCGGACGGCACGCCGACCTTGAGCGGCGACACCCTCCTCTATTCCATCTTCGATGGCGGCTCGCGCGTTTTCAACGGACCCGTCGCAGTCGCGTCGTGGAGTCATTACGAAATCGTCGCGAACATTTCGACCAACAACGTCGCGATGATCGACACGAACCAAAGCGACCCGAAGACGCGCGCGGTCGGAAATATTTCGGTCGGTGCTGGGCCGTCCGGCGTGGCGGTCGACCAAGCGCATGGCCTCGCATACGTGGACAACGCGTTCGACGGATCGATCAGCAAGATCGACTTGGCCAAATCCGCGACGCTTCCGCATGGGCCAACCCAACCTCTACAAACGCAAATTCGTACGCTTTCACAGCCATTTTCAGCGAGCGCGCGTGCGGGTCGAAAGATTTTTTACGATGCGTCGAATACGCACGTCACCCCGTCGGGCGTCGTCGCCTGTGCAACATGTCATCCCGGCGGCGCAGACGACGGTTTGATTTGGTTCATCGAGACCACGAACATTCCGCTCAAGCGAAGGCGCACGCCGAGCCTCTGGAATGCGCACACCGCGACCGCGCCGTTTCATTGGAATGGTCAGTACAAAGTGATGGATGATCTCGCCGAGGCGACGATCACCGATCTCATGGCGGGCGACGGGTTGCTCGTCGATCTGCCTTCGGTGCAAGCGTACATCGACGAGATGGTGCAACCACCGGTTGCGCCTGCGGGTGATGCAAACGCGATCGCGCGCGGCAAAATTCTCTTCGAGTCCGCGGACACGCAATGCAGCACGTGTCATTCGGGTGCTGATTTTACGGATGATCAACTGCACGCGGTTTTGAATCCGATGTCGCTCAGCGCCGACGATTCATTTTCGACAGCCAACACTCCTGCGCTACACGGGCTCTTTTTGCGCGCGCCGTATTTTCACGATGGACGCTCGCCCTCGCTGAAAGATTTGCTCACGCGCACTGACGCCAGCGCCCACGGAAAAACGAGTCAGCTCGCTTCGTCTGACGTGAGCGATCTCGTCGCGTATTTGAACAGCCTTTAGCAATCTTGCTAAGTGCGCAGCTCGGCGGCGATGTCGCTTACGATGGTGCGCGCTTTTTCGATCTCGG
>JBDTFL010000714.1:0-3119 GCA_039937955.1 Polyangiaceae bacterium
GCCGGGCGTCGGTAAGACGGCGATCGTCGAAGGCATCGCTCAACGCATCGTGCGCGGTGACGTGCCCGAGTCGTTGAAAAATAAAATGCTCTGTTCGCTCGACATGGGCGCGCTCGTCGCTGGCGCAAAATATCGTGGCGAGTTCGAGGATCGACTCAAGGCCGTTCTCAAAGAGGTGGAGAATGCTGCGGGTCGCATCATCTTGTTCATCGACGAGATCCACACCATCGTCGGCGCAGGAAATGCGGAAGGCTCGATGGACGCCGCGAATTTGCTGAAGCCCGCGCTCGCGCGTGGAGAGCTTCGCTGCATCGGCGCGACGACGCTCGACGAGTATCGCAAGCGCATCGAAAAAGACGCCGCGCTCGAGCGCCGTTTTCAGCCGGTGTTCGTTTCGCAACCGACGGTCGAAGACACCATCGCGATTTTGCGGGGTCTCAAAGAAAAGTACGAAGTGCACCACGGCATTCGCATTCAGGATGCCGCGCTCGTGGCCGCAGCAATCCTCAGCGATCGTTACGTAACGGAGCGGTTTTTACCGGACAAAGCGATTGATCTGATCGACGAAGCTGCAGCAAAAATCAAAATGGAAGTCGACAGTATGCCGGCGGAGATCGACGCCGTGCAACGCAAGCTGATGCAGTTGCAGATTGAGGAGCAGGCGCTCAAAAAGGAACGCGACGCCGCGTCGAAAACGCGCCTTCACGCGGTTAAGCGCGAAATCGCGGAGCTGGAAGAGTCGTCGCAAGGCATGCGCGCGCAGTGGCTTCGTGAAAAAGAGGTCATCGACAAAATGCGCAAAGCCCAACCTGAGGTCGAGTTGCTGCGCGCAGAAGAAGAACGCGCCGAGCGCCTTGGTGACCTCGGTCGTGCGGCAGAAATTCGTTACGGAAAAATTCCGGAAGCGGAGAAGCGCATCGAAGATTTGCGGCGCGAGCTCGGCAAAGTTCAGGAGAAGACCTCCTACCTGCGCGAAGAGGTCACCGACCAAGACATCGCAGCGATCGTCGCGAAGTGGACGGGCATTCCCATCACCAAGATGCTGCAAGGTGAAATGGAGAAGCTTCTCCATATGGAGGACGGCTTGCGCGCGCGCGTCGTCGGGCAAGAATCGGCCGTCGAAACCGTGGCGAACGCCGTTCGTCGATCACGCGCAGGTCTCGGAGACGATCGCCGGCCCATCGGCAGCTTTCTATTTTTGGGACCGACCGGCGTCGGAAAAACGGAGCTCGCGCGCGCTCTCGCTGAATTCATGTTCGATGACGAGAAGGCGATGATCCGTCTCGACATGAGCGAATACATGGAAAAACACGCAGTTTCGCGGCTGATCGGCGCGCCGCCCGGATACATCGGGTACGACGAAGGCGGCCAGCTCACCGAGCCCGTGCGTCGTCGTCCGTACGCGGTCATCTTGTTCGACGAGGTCGAGAAGGCACATCAAGACGTGTGGAACGTTTTGCTGCAAGTGCTCGACGACGGTCGGTTGACGGACAGCCAAGGTCGCACCGTCGACTTCAAAAATACCGTCATCATCCTGACCAGCAACATCGGCTCGGCGCAGATGACAGCCATCGAGCAGAACACCAAGCTCGAGCCTCAAGACAAGAAGGATCTGATGCAACGCGCGGCGATGGAAGCGATCCGCGGATCGTTTCGGCCGGAGTTCATCAATCGTTTGGACGACATCGTCGTGTTCGAATCGCTCGGCCGTGAGTCGATCCGCTCGATCGTCGACATCCAGTTGCAACGCTTCGCCGGGCGTCTGGCGCGTCGCGAGCTGGCGGTAACAGTGTCAGACAAAGCAAAAGACGCGATCGGTGTCGCCGGTTGGGATCCACAGTTCGGTGCTCGCCCGCTCAAGCGCGCCATCCAGCGAATGCTCGAAGATCCGCTCGCACGAAAAGTTTTGGCGGGTGATTTCCCGCACGGAACGACGATCGCGGTCGATGCGTCGCCGTCGGGCGAGCTGACGTTCGCCCCGCAAATCCAGAACTAGACGGCGGCAAAATGGACACAGCTGTGGCGCGGGACAGTCCCGAACCTGTCCAGGACGCCAAAAGCTTGACGGAGTGGCCCTAAAATCCGCCGCAAATGATCCATCGCGATCTGGCACGCGCCTCGCAATGGTTAGGTTCGTGGAGGCGACGAAATGAAAGCAGCTTCGCGATTTTCGTGGATGGCGCTTCTGGCGGCCACAACGCTCGGACCGAATGCGGTCGCAGGAACGCTGCGCGCGCAGGTGCGGGCGTCCATTCCGCTTCAAGAAAATGAATCGTATCGGCTCGTCGTTCATTCCTACGACGCGAAGGACGGCGAGCTTCCCGCAAACGCGAAGCCGATCGGCTCCACGCAAATCGCGGTGACGGCAAAAGATCTCGCCCGCGGTGTTGCGGTTGACCTCGTGGAGGTTCGTTCGAGTGGATCAACTGGCGCAGCGCCGCTGGTCGTCGCTTGGCTCGAGAGCGGAAAAGCAGATCTCGATTTTGACGGACGTGAAGCACGCCCGAACGACGCGAGCATCGTCGCGAGCGGTCGCGGAAACTCCGACTACGTCGCGTTGACGCTCAAAGATTCGACTTCGCGTTTGGCCGAACGCAGCTCGCGAACGCGTCGCTCGAAGTCGCGCGCCGTCTGATCGCTGAGCTCCTCGCCACCGAACCGCGCACGGACGTAAACGTTGGTGAGTGAGAGCACCTCGGGTGCGAGCGGATGATTTTTCGCGACGAGGTCTTCGGCAAAGCGCAGCGGCGGAAGTGAAATGGGCCGCGCAATTCCTTGCGTCGTCATCGCGCCGTCGAGCGCGCGATACAAGGCGGCGGCCGTTTCCAAGCGTTTTTCGAGCAGCGGCGGCGTGTCGATCCCTTTTCGTTTGCGAGGCCGCCGACGAGACCAGAGGGCATACACCCCGACGAACAGGCCGAGAACGGTGGTCGCCAAAACCGGCGCGCGCGTGAGCTTGTCGAGCAGCCCGCGCTTGATACCAGCCGCGCGTCGCATGTGGTCGTAGCGATGGCTCAGATCTTCGAAGATGCGGACCTGCGTATGCAGATCGTAGCCAACGACCCAGCGATTCCATTTCTGCGAAACGGCTTCGAGCAAATCGCGCATGTACACGATTG
>JBDTFL010000715.1:0-9900 GCA_039937955.1 Polyangiaceae bacterium
CGTATTGGGGCGTCATGAAAAACGTGTACTTTACAGGTGACGGCGCCCGCCAAGACGAAGACGGCTATTTTTGGGTGGTCGGCCGCATCGACGACGTGCTCAACGTCGCGGGGCATCGCATCGGCACCGCAGAAATCGAGAGCGCGATCGTCACGCATCCGATGGTCGCGGAGGCTGCGGCTGTCGGAAAACCGGACGACCTCAAAGGCCAAGCCATCGTCGTCTTCGTCACGCTGAAATCAGGACAAACCGCGGGGCCTGACACGAAAGCGAAGCTCAACGAGATCATCGACAAAGAAATCGGGAAGTTCGCACGCCCCGACCAAATCCGCTTCACCGACGCACTGCCGAAAACGCGCAGCGGAAAAATCATGCGACGACTTTTGAAAGAGGTCGCGTCGGGAAATAAAACCCCGCAAGGCGACACGTCTACCCTGGAAGACTTCAGCGTGCTGGCAAAGCTCGGCTCCAGCGAAGACTGATTTCGCGGAAAATCCGCGATGCGTCGCGAGCTGCACTGGAAAATTCGCAGCTGCTCGCGAGGACGACGTCGTGCGGGCGACGTCACGTAAAATAGAGAAATAAAAGGGGGATTGCGCGCGGCGGATCGTAGAAAGAGCGAACCCGATGGCCCCGCCTCTTCCTGCAAGACGTCCGCGTCTCGAATCGTTCGACGATTCGACGGGTCCGGCAACTCCGTATCAACCGGCGGGAGATTCCACCGCCGACCTCGAGGCGTATCTCGAGTCGCACGATCACGACGGCTTCCCGCAGTCGGGCTTTCGAGCGCGCAGCCGTTTCGATCGCAAAATGATCATCGCGTGTGCGGCGGCCTATGCGCTCGGCGCGCTCAGCACGGCGGCGATCTTTCTCGCGCTTCGCTAGTCTTCGCAAAAAGCCGAGCTACGCGCACCAAGAAAAAAGAAACCCCCTCAGGCGCGCGAGGGAGGCTCTCGCGTCTGAAGGGGTTTCGCTCGTAGCGCGACGTCTTGGGAGATTTCGTCGGCGTTTGCGAGCAGGATCGACACGCGTCCTGGGATTGGGTTGTGCGCGTCGAGCTAACTACAGTTGGGGCGGTTGGGAATTGCGTTGGTTCCTTTCTGACCATCCGTGGACGAGGTGCGCGGTGTTCTGCGTGTCGTCGATCGGCCGGTTTCATCATCATGACGTCGGGCCCGGCGTTTCCATTCCCGGGCGTGTCGGATGCCGAACTATAATCGGACCGTGTCTCCCAAAGAGCTGCTGGCGCGCCTCCGCCCTGCGGAGTGGCCGCTGCTCGGTTTCGCTCTTTACGTCGCCATTCGCGCGATAACGGCGGATCATTTTTCGTTCCGCGGCGTCTCTTCCCCTCTCCTGATGATCATCCCGTTCGTTGCGGTCGTGACCGTGCGGCTAGGGCTTTCTTACCGGAACATTCCGTGGGCGCCGGAGCTCGAGCATCGTCGAAAATTGCACACGATCATGCTGCTTCCGTTTCTGATGATCGGCCTCGTCTGCTTCGTGAATTTTCAAACACCGGTGGCTGGTGAAGGCGGAAAGTTCGCGCCGATGTTGCTCAAGGTCATCGGTGTTTGTTTCTCGGCACTGGTGGCGTTCGTCACGCCAGTGTTCGTGTGGCTCCTCTATGGAGTGCACGTCAAACGCCACGGCCGATTTCGGTTTTCATTTTTTCGAGAAACCGGCGAGCTGCTCGGCAGCGACCTGCGCGATTGGGCTCCGCCGCTTTTGCTCATCGACGCCTACGACCTGATGCGCCCGATCGTCAGCCGCCCGCTCGTGGCCGATCGCGACGCTGAGCTATGGGCCATCGATCGCGCGCTTTTTCTGGGCCACGACCCGCATGTGCTCGTCGAGCATTTGATCACACCCTGGCTGTCAGAATGGCTCGCTGCGGTGTATGTATTTTACACGTTTCTCTTCCCGATTGTTTTAGGTGCAGTTTACACACGTACCGACAAGCGCGCGTTCCGAGAGCTGTCGTTCGCCGTCACGTTCGCGCTCGCCGTCGGCTACACCACGTACACTTTCGTGCCCGCCCAAGGCCCGCTTTACACGCTGCATTTCACGACGAGCCTCGATTTTTATTATCTCGGGTTCGTCAAAACGCAGCTGATGGATCGCACACGAATTCCGCGCGATTGCTTCCCTAGCCTGCACACGTGTCTGTCTCTGATCTTTCTCTGGTACGCGTTCAAGAACGTGCGGTGGCTCGGCTGGGTGCTCGCTCCGATCGTTCTTTCGATCCCGTTCGCGTGCGTTTACCTCCGCTATCACTACGTGGTCGACATCCTCGCGGGCATCGTGCTCTGCGGAGGCACCATCGCGCTCGGGCATCGTTTGTTTCCGCGCGTCAACGAGGCGCAAAGCTCAGCTCCAGCACCTGTTGCACTAGAGGCCGAGCATCCCTAGCTTCGGCCCATGAGATCGATCGGGTTTCGCCTTTTCTTCCTGATGGCATTTGCGCTGTTTGCGTTTCTGCCGGGCTGTCAAAAGTACGATCAGCTCGTCGAATACAACGCGAATTGCGACGCCGCGTGGGCCGACATTCAGGCGAATTTGCAACGCCGCGCCGACCTCGTCCCGAATCTCGTGGCTGCGGTAAAGGGCTCCGCCGCACACGAAGAAAAAACGCTCAAAGAAGTGAGCGACGCACGCGCCGCCGCGACGAGCATCAACTTGAGCGCCGACGATCTCTCGGATCCCGTGAAAATGGCAGCGTTTCAGAAGGTGCAGGACAATTTGAAGGGTTCGCTCTCACGGCTGCTTGCGGTTCAAGAGGCGTATCCGGACTTGAAAGCAAACGCCGCGTTTCAAGGTCTGCAAGTGCAGCTCGAGGGGACCGAGAACCGGATTTTGCGATCGCGTGAGAAGTACAACGACGCCGTTCGCCAATACAACGCAGAGCTCGCGAAGATCGGCGGCAAAGCGGTGAATCAAGTCACCGGTAAAACGTTTTTGCCGCGCGCCTACTTCACGGCAGACGCCAGCTCGCAAACCGCTCCCGTCGTTTCGTTCTAGAGAATGAGCACGCGACGCATCTTCGTCGCGTTCGCCGCGACAATTGCATTCTGTATATTTTTCATCGCGAGCACACGAGCGTACGCGTTCACGCCGCCGCCGAACGACGGACCAATCACCGATCCAGCGGGGAAGCTTTCCGAATCGGACAAGCAGGCACTCGATCAAAAGCTGCGCGACTACAAAGACCGCACGCACAACGAAATTACGTATTTCATCGCACCATCGCTCAACGGCGAGGACATCGCGGACGTCGCCTTCACCACATTCAACACGTGGCAGCTCGGCAGCAAGGCCGACGACAATGGCGTGCTCGTCGTCATCGCGCCGAACGAGCGACAAGACCGCATCGAGGTCGGGAAAGGTCGCGAAGGAGATCTGACCGATCTCCAAACGATGCAAATTCGTCAGACCGCGATCGAGCCGCGTCTCAAAGAAAATGATTTTCGTGGTGCCATCGACGCCAGTAGCGACGCCATCATTCGAGCCCTCGGAGACAACGCATCCGGCAAGACGACAGCAACGACCGGAGGAGCCCCCTCATTGAGCTCAGTCGTCACCATCATCATTATTATGTTGTTCATCATATTTTTTCTGGCGCGTCGCGGTGGGGGCGGACGTGGCGGTGGCGGTCCCGGCTTTTTCTGGTTCGGCGGCGGTGGTGGTGGTGGCGGCGGTTTTGGTGGCGGCGGTTTTGGTGGTGGTGGTGGCGGCGGAGGTTGGGGTGGCGGCGGCGGAAGCTCGGGGGGCGGAGGCTCCAGTGGCAGCTACTGACTTTTTTTGCGATCGCAAATCGAGCCGAATTTGAGGCACTTTATCGATCGCTTTGACCGCACCGCGACAATCGGTCGATGGATCGTGATTGCATCAGAAGCGGAAAAATCCTAAACAGGACGATTTTCCAACTTGCGGACGCAGTCGTACATGGTAGGTAACGGCCCTCACCTGGAGACCTCACGACCATGAACAGAGCACTTGTTCTCACTGCACTTTCTTTTTCGTTTCTTCTCGCCGCACCGATCCTTCAGGGCTGTAGCAGCGCAGGCGACGAATCGACCGACAGCTCTTCGTCGGACGACCTCAAGAAAAGCTGCAAAGGGCCTCTCCCGGACATCTGCGAGAAATGCGACGACGGCTCGTCGGCATGTGCGCACTGGGTAAAGAGCGGCGGCAAATGTGAAATTCAGATTTGCGCCCCGTCGACCGAGGCATGCACCGGCGCTCTTCCGCGTCTCTGCAAGACCTGCGACGACGGCTCCACGGCCTGCGCGCATTGGGAAAAAGACGCCGGCAAATGCACCATCGCGTACTGCGCGCCGAGCACCGAATACGAGTGCAGCGCGGACTCAGACTGCAAAGGCGCGCTTCCGCAATCATGTGAAGTTTGCTCGGACGGCTCCACCGGCTGCGCGCATCACACCTGCACGGATCACAAATGCGGCATCAGCTACTGCGACACAGCGACGCCGCCCGCGTGCAAAAAAGATGCAGACTGCACGGGCCCGCTTCCGATGAGCTGCCAGCTTTGCTCGGACGGCAGCGACGGTTGCGCGCACCACGTTTGCAACTCGGGCGCGTGCTCGATCGCGTACTGCAGCAACTGATTTAGAGAAGTAGCTTCAGCAGATTTTCTGGCACTGCACTCGGCGCGTCTTTCAAGAGAGGCGCCATCGGTGCGCTAGAGAGCGTGTGCCAGTAAAGAATGGTTTTTCCAGCGGCGGCCTCGACCAAATCGAGAGCCGCCGCAAATGTTTTGGACGTGTACGTCGGATCCAATTTCAGGCCGACGTCTGCTGCGCGTTTCATCGCGAGCTCCCCTTCTGGCGTCGTGAATCCATAACCGCGGCCGAGATAGCGCGTGTCCGTTACCAAGTCGCGATCTGGCCTTTTTTCCGCGGGAATTCCAATTTTGCGCGCGACCTTTCGCGTGAGACGACGCGCGGTCATTTCGATCGCCCACGGCGGCTCGGCGACGAGAATGCCGATCACTTTTGCGTCGATCCCTTCCGCGACGAGACCTGCCGCAATTCCCGCAACGGTTCCGCCTGAGCCGAGCGTGACGATCACGATGTCGGGTTTCGGCATCTCGCCATTCCGAATTTGTTCCGCGAGCTCGCGCGTCGCATCGACGTAACCCATCGCACCGAGCACGCTCGATCCGCCGACGGGCACGTACATCGTTTGCTCACTCAATCTGCGCAGCACCGTGAACGGTACCGACGCATACGTGCGCGCGACGAACGGACGAAGACCAAAACCCAATCCCGCGCGGAGATTTTCTTCGACGTGCGGATGCGTCGGTTGCGGAACGAGCGCCGCTTCGACGGCGAAGCCTGCTTGCCCACCGAAGATCGTCGTCGCCAAAACGTGATGACTGCCCGCCGCGCCGATGGTGATGATCTTCGAAAATCCGCGCTCCTTCGCCTCGCGAAGAATGTGCGTGAGCTTGCGAACTTTGTTTCCGCCGTAAGTGGGATGCGTGAGGTCGTCGCGTTTCACCCACAAATTCACGTTGGGTTGACTCAGCGCAGCAAGTCGCTCCACCGGCGTTTTCTGCGGTGTCACGATTCGGTTCATACCGGGAAGCGTTGCGTCAGGATTCATGGGTTTTGTGAAACCTTGCCGAAACGTAGGCCGGCTTAAAGCAAAAGCGTGAAAAAGATCGAAGCGATCATCAAGCCCTTCAAGCTCGATGAAGTGAAGGATGCCCTCTCTGAAGTCGGCGTCCAAGGCATGACCGTCATCGAGGTGAAAGGCTTCGGTCGAACCGGCGGAAAAAAAGAGGTTTATCGCGGCTCGGCGTACGTCGTCGATTTCGTTCCCAAAGTGAAGATCGAGGTCGTGGTCCCCGACGAGCTCGTGCACGACGTGCTCGACGCGATCGAAAAATCCGCGAAGACGGGACGCATCGGTGACGGGAAAATTTTCGTCACGCCCGTGGAAGAAGCCGTTCGAATTCGAACGGGCGAACGCGGCAAAGAAGCGATTTGATTTTCGAGCCCAAAAACAAAATGGAGCCCAATCTTATGAAGCCCTCTGAAGTCATCGAGTACGCGAAGAAACACAACGTCGAGTTCGTCGATCTGAAATTCATCGATTTTCCCGGCATTTGGCAGCACACGACGATCCCCGCACGCAGGCTCGACGAAGCGCTCTTCGAAGACGGCATCGGCTTCGACGGATCCTCGATCCGCGGCTGGCAGCCGATCAACGCGAGCGACATGCTCATCGTTCCGGACCCGACGACCGCGAAGATCGATCCGTATCAAGCGCGCCCGACACTTCATTTGATCTGCTCGGTCTTCGATCCGATCACGAAGCAGGCGTACTCACGCGACCCTCGCCACATCGCAAAAAAAGCGGAAGCGTATTTGAAGCAAACCGGGATCGGCGACACCATCTATATGGGGCCCGAAGCCGAGTTCTTCGTGTTCGACGACGTGCGCTTCGATCACTCGCAGCCGAACGCGGGTTATTACTTTTTGGATAGCGCAGAAGGCGCGTGGAACAGCGGCCGCGACGAGAAACCGAACCTCGGTTACAAAGTTCGCCACAAAGAAGGTTACTTCCCCGTTCCGCCGACCGACACGCTGGCCGGGTTGCGCCAAGAGATGATGGTCGCGTTGCAGGAGAGCGGCGTGGAGGTCGAGGTCGGCCATCATGAGGTCGCGAGCGCGGGCCAATGCGAAATCGGAATGAAGTTCGACAAGCTGCTCCAGAGCGCGGACCAGCTTCTCTGGTTCAAGTACACCGTGAAGAACGTCGCACGAAAGTTCGGTAAATCAGCCACATTCATGCCCAAGCCGCTCTTCGGAGACAACGGCAGCGGCATGCACGTGCACCAATCGATCTGGAAAGACGGCAAGCCTTTGTTCGGCGGCGACGGCTACGCGGGCCTCAGTGACACCGCGCTCTTCTACATCGGCGGCATCATCAAACATGCAAAGTCGATCGCCGCGCTCACGAATCCGACGACCAATTCGTATCGCCGACTGGTTCCCGGTTTCGAGGCGCCGGTCAATCTCGCGTACTCCAGCCGCAATCGTTCAGCGAGTGTTCGCATTCCGATCAGCGGACCTTCACCGAAGACGCGACGCATCGAAGTGCGCTTTCCGGATCCGAGCTGCAATCCGTATCTCGCATTCAGCGCGATGATGATGGCGGGCCTCGACGGCATCCAAAATAAAATTCACCCCGGCGACCCGCTCGACAAAGACATCTACGCGCTGTCTCCGGAAGAATTGAAAGACGTGCCGCACATGCCGGGTGATCTCGAAGAGGCGCTCGTCTCTCTCGAGAAAGATCACGAGTACTTGATGCGCGGCGACGTCTTCACGAAAGACGCGCTCCACGAGTGGATCGACTACAAGCGCACGCGCGAATTGAACCCGATTCGCATGCGTCCTACGCCGCACGAGTTCTTTCTCTACTACGATATTTGAGCCAAAAATAAGCAGATCCGCGATCGATCGATTGCGGTGATAGAATGGGCGGAGCGATGCGAAAAGTCGTTCCGCTCGTTTTCATTTCGGGAGTCGCTTTCGCGATCGCAAGCTGCTCTCTGTTCGTCGATCTCGATGGTCTCGACGACGGCGGGGCATCCGACGCAGGCGATGAATTTTGCGTGTGCGAGGACGCGGGCAACGGCGATGCAAAGGTCGGTGACGCAGCCGACGCATCGACGCCGCTCGACGCAGGGATAAATCCTTGTCTCGATGGCGGCGGAACTGCAGGCCCGCGCATGATCCAAGCGGACGGCTATTGCATCGACTCCACCGAGGTCACCGTCGGGCAATATTCCGACTTCCTCGCAGACGGCGGCAACGGCGTCACGAACACCGGCGTCTGTGGTTGGAACCTCGGATTTTCACCGGACGTCATGGGAGTAGGCGACCCGCGTTGCACCGCACCCAACGTCGACCCGACGTTCCGCGCGCAATACCCAATGACCTGCATCAACTGGTGCGACGCCTTCGCGTACTGCGAATGGGCTGGAAAACGGCTGTGCGGTGCGATCAACGGAGGCGGCTCGGTTCCGTTCGGCTCATTCTCGACCAACTCGCAGTGGTATCTCGCGTGCTCGACGACCGCGGCCGACACCTATCCGAACGACAGTGACGACGGCGGAAAGTGTTGGCTCGGCCACAAAAGCGCGGGCAGCGTTCCCGTCGATTCGCTCGGTTGCAATGGCGGCTATCCCGGCCTCACGGACATGGTCGGCAACGTTGAAGAGTGGAGCGACTCGTGCGACACGACCGGAGAGACCGACGGCGGCGGACCGAGGCGGGATTACTGTCACGACGAAGGCGACGAGTTCGACGAAAACTTTTCTGGTCAGGGATGCACCGCCAACGATCAAGATCGTCGTGAGGAGACGTGGTCTGGCATCGGCTTTCGTTGCTGCTCGAAATAGCCTTTGAAATAAGGCAAATCATCGCATCGCGTGCGCCGCTCGAATTTCGACTAGAGTGCGCGCCATGGATGACTTCGGACGAGATTCGGTAGCGCTTCATGTCGAGGCGCGCGGAAAATTGAGCGTCGTCAGTCGCGTGCCGCTCGCCACGCGTCGTGACTTGAGCCTCGCGTATACGCCCGGTGTTGCCGAGGTGTGTCTCGAGATCGCACGCACGCCGTCGCGCGTTTTCGATCTCACGCTGAAACACAACACCGTCGCCGTCGTGAGTGATGGCTCGGCAATTTTGGGGATCGGAAATCTCGGACCCGAAGCAGCGATTCCGGTGATGGAAGGAAAAGCGATCCTCTTCAAAGAGTTCGCGGGCGTGGACGCATTTCCGATTTGTTTGGCGACCCAAGACACGCAAGAAATCATTCGCACCGTGCGCGCGATCGCTCCGGTTTTCGGCGGCATCAACCTCGAGGACATTTCCGCGCCGCGTTGCTTCGAGGTCGAGGCAGGCCTCCAAGACCTAGGAATTCCGGTGTTTCACGATGATCAACATGGAACCGCGATCGTCGTCGTGGCAGCGTTGCTCAACGCTTTGCGCGTCACGAAGAAAGATCTCGCGCACTGCAAAGTCGTCTTCAATGGCAGTGGTGCGTCGGCACTTGCGTGCGCACGATTACTGCTCACGAGCGGTGAGCGCGGTCTACTGCCGAAGTTGGGCGATCTGATTTTGTGCGACTCGAAAGGGATCGTGCATGCGGGTCGTACGGATCTGAATGCGCACAAACGCGAGCTCGCCGAAAAAGGAAATCGCGAAAACAAAACCGGGACGCTCGCCGACGCAATGAAAGGTGCCGACGTGTTCATCGGCCTCTCGAGCGGCAACCTGGTCACGCAAGACATGATTCGTTCGATGAACAAGGATCCGATCGTTTTTCCGATGGCGAACCCCACCCCAGAAATCATGCCGGATTTGGCGATCGAAGCGGGCGCGGCCATCGTCGGAACCGGTCGCAGCGATTTCCCAAACCAGATCAACAACGTCCTCGCCTTCCCCGGAATTTTTCGCGGCGCGCTCGACGCTGGTGCAACGCGCATCCACGACGACATGAAATTGGAAGCTGCGCGCGCTCTCGCCGAGTACGTCAAAGAACCAACCGCGCAAAATATTTTACCCGATCCGCTCGATCGCGCCGTGGCGCCGCTCGTCGGAAAAGCAGTAGCCGAAGCGGCACGACGCGCGGGTGTTTGCCGCTGAAGCGTTCATCCTGGAAGCCTGCGCGTAGCTCGGCTTTCCGCCGATTTTTACGTCGGTCGCGTCACACTTGGCGGTGCTCGAACGACGATCGTGCATGACGTGCAAAATCGGTTTCGTGGGTCGCGCTCGGGCTCATTGCAGCGACCTCCGCTTGTCGTAGCGCGCCGATTCGAGCGGAAAATCACCTCGATCCAGCGCTGGTCGCGATTACACCGGCGCC
>JBDTFL010000716.1:0-2676 GCA_039937955.1 Polyangiaceae bacterium
CGATTTTTCGAAACGGGGCTGCGCTGCCGAGATGGCTTGGGTAAAAATTCCACCGAGCTACGTCGCTGGATCGCGAAACCGTTCAGGGCTGCTGCCTTGTTGGAGCCGAAACCTGAAAAGAAGAAACGTCAGTCGAGACAGAGCCAGTAACCGTTGCTCTCGAAACGACGACCGATGAGCGTCCCTTTCGGGCACGTGCTCCAGGACGCGGCTTCGACATCGGTCGCGGTTCCGCCGTTCACCGAGTAAACCTCGGCCTGATCGGCGACGACGTTGCCTACGTAAAATGTGTGCGCGGCGAGATCGTGACGCACGCAGAGCCAGAAGCCGTTGCTCGTGAAAACTCTGCCACCGAAATCGTAACCGTCAGGGCACGTGTTCCAACTTGCGGTCTCGATCGCGCCGTCGCCGAAGCTCGAATCGACGACGTCGAGCATTCCGGAATTTGCGCGCACGGTGCCGACGAACGCTTCTGCACCAGGAGCTCCGGTTGGAATGGGGCCCGGTAAATGAACGAGCGCGCCGTCGCCCGGTGCGATCGAGAGATGCACTTTAGAGCCTTTTTCTGCATCAACGGCGAGCACAGTCATCGGTACGAATTTTCCGGTCGCAACGTCGAGCGACTCGGGCACGCCCTTGCTCGCGAGATAAACGTCGACCTCGACGGTGTCGCCGTAATCCGGATTCGCGAGCATCGCGTACGCGCCATCGTTCACGCTGAAGGTACCGACCGTCATCGGAGTGTCGTTCGGCAAATAGACCGACGCGCCTGGAACGCGAGTGGTGGTGCCTGCTTGGAGCTTGCCGTTGTAGAACACGCTCGTCGATTTAGCGGCGACCAAGTAACGACCGAACGCTTGAAGCCGCGCGTTGTTCGCTTTCACGTCGGCGTATTGCGATGTTTCATTTCCGTCGAGGTCGATGATCGACGGACCGAATCCTTCGTCGGCCGGCGGCGCCCAATAAAGGAAGTACGAAACGCCGGCCCCACCGTAGGCAAGCGTCTGCATTCCTTCCCAAAGCTTCTGCGGTCCGTTGCTCGCCCGGTGTCCCGCAAAGTCGGTCGACTGAACGAATTGCAAAAATGGAACGCCCGCCGCAAGCGCGTGCGCACGCATCGTCGCAAGGTCGATGAAGAACGTGGTGTCGTCACCGTTCGAGAGAAATGGATAATCGTCGAAGCTGATGATGCGCGGTTTTGCTGCAGAAAAATAGGTCGAAACGTAGTCGTCGTAGGTCGGCTCGCCGAGCTGCGCGGTGCTCGCGTAGACCGGCAACAAATTCGTGTACGCAAAATGCGCAGGGTCGCGCGTCTGCAGACCGGTGACGATGCTCGCGAGATTGTCGAACGGTGCGGTGGGCTCGTCGGCGACGAAGTAGCCCGCCATGCCGGGAAGGTTTCCGAAATCTTTGACGACGCCGTCGAGATTGTTCGCGACGTCGGTTCCGGCGAGCGCGGCAGGTACGCGCGGATCCAAAATGATCGCGTCCATTCCTTGAGCGTTCGCGAGCGCGAGCATCTGTGCGTTGTAAGCCGCGCTCGACGTGTCGCCTTCGCAGCCGTAGCTCGTCGTGGTGAATCCTGCGCTCGCCATTTCGGCCATGCGCGCAGCCGTCATTTGCGTAGCAGGAAGACCGCACCACACGCCGATGCGAAATCGACCCGTGGGCAAAGTCGGCGTCGCGACCGGGTTTCCGTTGATTGCGCCGTCCGATGCGTTCGGCACCATGCCAGCGTCAGGTGTCGTCTGGGTGACCGGCGCAGCAGGTGCGTCGCTGCTGCTACTGCTGCATGCAGCAATCGTGATCACCGCAAAAAATGCGGCTCCTGAGCTACTCGCGAGAGCTGCGATTCTCGCTGTGCGCGCTCGACTCACTTGTGAACCGTAGCGTTTCGCGAAAGCGCCGCCACGCCAAACGATGGAAGGTTCGCGCCATTCGCTTTCGTACTCACGCGCTGCACACGGTGACCGGCGGAACGAAAACCGTTCGTACCTCGCCGCATTGGCACGGCTGATAAACGCTGCCGACGAACGCGCTCAAGTTGCGACGGCTCTGAAGCTCCGCGACGTCGCCGATTTTCACCTTCAACGTGCGCGCGTTGAACGAGATGGCGATGTCGTTCGCTTCGTGGGCACCCACGTTCTTCGGATGATCGAACGCGCCGATCACCGCAAAAAGACCGTCTTCGCGAAGTTTTTTTCGGGACCGTGATTTTAGCCCGCGCGAAATGTCGAGAATGGGATCGAGCTGCGGCACGTCGCCTTCGAGCGGCAGCCGCTTCACCTGAGTAAGCGTTTCGTTGCCGTAATAACGAATGCCCGGTTTTCTGTAGAGCCGAAAAAAATAGGGAATGTCGCCACGCGCGAGCTGCTCTTTCTCGGAATCGAGGAGTGGCGGCCAAAAATGCTCCGCGCCTGGCGAGAGCGCGCGCACGTACTCGTCCGTTCCTCGCAATAAAATGCGAATCGGTGTCGAGCCGAGATTCGGGAGATTCACGAAGATGTCGGCGATGGCCGGCGCGTGTGCATCCAAGAATTTCAATGTGCGGTGATACGCGCTGGCGGCGAGAAGGAGATGCTCGGTGGCGATTGGTTTGCCGAGATACGGCAGCACACGGCGAACGCCGCACGCGTGCTGACAAATCACCGCGACGTCCGGGTCAGCGTCGGGCAA
>JBDTFL010000717.1:0-2545 GCA_039937955.1 Polyangiaceae bacterium
CCACGTACGAAACGGCGCTCGTTTATCCGGGCGGTTGTTTGATCGAAGGGACGAATCTCTCGGAAGGGCGCGGCACCACGCGTCCGTTCGAAATGTTCGGCGCTCGTGGATCGACGGTGCAAAGCTCGCGCATGCGTTTTCAGCCTTGAATTTTGCGGGTGTTCGCGTTCGGCCAGTCACGTTTCAACCGCAGTTCCAAAAGCACGCGAAAGAAATTTGCGGCGGCGTCTTCGTGCACGTGACGGATCCACTCGCGTTTCGTCCGGTCGCCACGTATCTCGCGCTCCTCGCGATCGCCCACGAGCAAGACCGCGAAAAATTCCAATTTCGGACTGAGCGCTACGAGTTCGTCGACGACATTCCTGCATTCGATTTGCTCACTGGCGACGGTGAAGCACGTGCGCTCATCGCCACCGGCGCACCTCCGGACGAGATCGCGAAGGCCGTTTCCACGGTCCGAAAAGGGGACGCGGAGATCGTTCGGGCGGCCCGCGAGGCCGGCGAAGAGCGCGCGATCACCTAAATTTACGGCAACGTGCCTATGTGGTGAGAGGAGAGTAAACTCAGCGCGCATGGCTCGCGAAGACGCCAAGGCCATTCTCGGCCGCACGATCGCAGGGAAGTTCGCGATCGAATCGATCATCGGCGCGGGTGCGATGGGCACCGTCTACAAGGCCCGTCAGATCGCGCTCGAGAAATCGGTGGCCATCAAGGTGATGCATCGCTCGCCGCGCACCGAGTCGGGCGGAACTCCGCCGCAGGGGAGCGATCCGAATTCGCCGACATCGGGCGACGAGATGTTCGCCGCACGATTTTTGCGCGAAGCAAAAGCAGCGTCGCGCATCGATCATCCGAACTCGCTCCGCGTCATCGACTTCGGCGAGGAGTCGGACGGCCTTCTCTATATGGCGATGGAGTTTTTGGATGGCCGCGATCTCTTCACGGTCATTCGCCATGATCATCCGCTGCCCCCCGCGCGCATCATCTCGGTCCTGCTCCAAGCGCTCGCGGCGATTGCGGTCGCTCACGAAATGGGCGTGATCCACCGTGATTTAAAGCCTGAAAACATCATGGTGATGTCCGGCACCGACGATGAGGGCAACCCAAAAGACGTCGTCAAAGTCTGCGATTTCGGCATCGCAAAAATCACGGCGCGCACCGACCTCAGTAAATCGCAAACGGGCGGCGGCCCCAAGCTCACGACCGCCGGGCTCATCGTCGGCACGCCCGAATACATGTCACCCGAGCAGGGCCGCGGCGAAGTCCTCGACGCACGCAGCGACCTTTATTCGATCGGCGTGATCATGTTCCAGCTGCTCACGGGCAAGCTTCCATTCGAGGCCGAAACGGCGCTCGGCGTCGTGCTCAAACACGTGACCGACGAGCCGCCGCGCCCATCGTCGATCGTCACGAGCACCGATCTGCGCCTCGAAGCGATCTGTCTGCGCGCCATGATGAAGAAGCGCGACCAGCGTTATCAAAGCGCACGCGCGATGCGCGCGGAGCTTCGCGCGTATGCCGAAGCCACTTCGGGAATCGGCGCTTCGTCGACGGGCCGCGTTCAGATCGGCGGCGATCGGCCCTCATTTCCAACTGCCGCAACCGAGATGGCTCTCGACTCGGGTGCGATTCGCGCAGCTGCGGCGTCGACGTCACAACCGCCGCGCACGCAGAGCAAAGTCACGCCGCTCGGAACCGAGCTCGACGATTTCGAAATTCCAAGATATCGCTGGACAGGCTTGATTTTGGCTGCGCTTCTTCTCGGAGTCACTGCGACGGTCTTCGGTTGGAGGCTCTCGCAAAAAAAGGTCGAGCCCGCGATTCCGATCACCGCGGTGCCTTCCGCCACAGTCACGGACGACGACGATTCGGGGGTCGACGCAGGGGACACGCTCGCGCCGCTCGTTTCGAATACGCCGCACAATAGCCATCACTCGAGGTCGACATCTCACGCCGACGGCGGTACCGCCGAGGTTTCAAGTGCAGCTCCGAGCGGACCCGTCGCTACCGGAAATTACGATCCGTCGAACGCGCGCGTCTTGATCGGCGGCGTCACACCTCGCAACACCGGAAATCGCGACGTACGTGCAGCGATCGATTTGGAACAGTTTTCAGAGTGCTACAGGTCCGGTCTTCGCCAAGACAAAGTGACGATGCGGCCCGGGCTCGTGCGTACGACGCTATCGCTCGCCACCAATGCCCAAGGCATCGTCAATTCAACGGGCATGAACGGCGGCGTGATCCCGAAGAGCGCCGGCAACTGCATCATGACATCGATGGTCGGCAAGGTGCTCGGCGGCCAGGGCGACGTCGGCGCGGACGTACAGCTCATCTTCGCACCAGGCGAAAAACCGTAAAAAACGCGCTTAAAAAAGCACCCGGCTGGTTAGAAAACTCCGGGTGCTTAAAAAACGCACCCGGCTAGTTAGAAAACTCCGGGTGCTTAAAAAACGCACCCGGCTAGTTAGAAAACTCCGGGTGCTTAAAAAACGCACCCGGCTGGTTAGAAAACTCCGGGTGCTTAAAAAACGCACCCGGTTAACGG
>JBDTFL010000718.1:0-4111 GCA_039937955.1 Polyangiaceae bacterium
CGCGATCTCGAAGAAACCGGAATGGGCATCGTCGAGGTCAATCGCCTTTTGGATCGAGCGGTGCGGTCGCTCGGAATCGTCCCCGACGTCATCGCCGGTCACAGCATCGGCGAGTGGAGCGGAATGGTCTCGAGCGGAATTCTTCCCGAGGCCGAGCTCGACACCTTCGTTTCGAGCTTGAAAAAAGGCACGTTGAGCGTTCCCGGAGTCGTGTTCGCGGCAGCCGGTTGCAGCGCCGAGCGCGCTCGAGAAGCGATGGAAGGCCTCGAGCAGATCGAGCTCTCGCACGACAACTGTCCTCACCAGGTCATTTTTTGCGGCATCGAAGAGTCGGTCGACATCGTGCTTTTGCGTCTCCGCGACGACGGCGTCCTCTGCGAAAAGCTCCCGTTTCAATCCGGATTTCACTCCTCGCTCTTCGCCGACTACTTGGCACCGCATCGAAAAAACTTCGACGGCCTGGCGTTGCAAAAATCCGACACGACTTTGTTCTCGGCCACGACGTGTGAGCCGTACCCCACCACCGTCGACGAAATCCGCCAGCTCTCGCTCGATCATTTGGTGAGGCCCGTTCGCTTCCGTGAGGTCATCGAGCGTTTGCACGACGACGGCGTTCGCGTGTTCGTCCAAGTAGGAACCGGCACGCTCGTGTCGTTCGTCGAGGACACGTTGCGTGGACGACCGCATCTCGCCATCAGCGCGAACGCCAAAGATCGCAGCGGCATCGAGCAACTGAAACGCCTCGCCGCCGCGCTGTTCGTCGAGGGCGGTGAGATCCGCTGGGAAAAACTAGGTGTTTCGTCGAAGCGCAGAACCGAACGACTCGCGCTCGGCGTCCCGCTCGTCAAATCGTTCACGCCTCTCGCCATCATTCCCGAAGAGCGCCCCACGTCCCCCGAGCTCGACACGAGCGTCGAAGAAGTCTTACGCGGCGCACCTCCCGAGGTCGCACGCGAATTCGAAAACGTATTGCGCGGCGTGGTCGACGCACAGCGCAGCGTCGTCGAAGCACTCACTAGAAAATCATCGCAGACCCTCGCGCCGCGCGAGTCGGCGTTCGACATTCCGCTGTCCGTCGACGCATTTCCCGAGCTGCTCGATCATTGTTTCTTCCGCCAGCCCGAAGGTTGGATGAACGTCACCGACCGACATCCCATCGTGCCGATGACGGCGTCCATCGATTGGATGATCGACGCCGCTGAAAAATTGGTTCCCGAACGCGTCGCGGTGGGTTTGGAAAATATGCAGGCGCTTCGTTGGATCGTCGCCTCGGTGCCGACCCACATCCACGTGACGACGTCCTTCGACGGCAAGGATCGAGTGCATGTCGCGTTCGAAGGTTTTTGTGATGCGACCATCGTATTGGCTGAAAAATACGGCGATCCGCCATCACTCACGAAATCCGCGCTGCTTAATTCTACGCGACCGCCCATCGAAGCACGTGCGCTCTACACGGACCGTTGGATGTTTCACGGGCCGCAATATCAGGGAGTCGTAACGCTCGACGCGATCGGGGACGACGGGATCACCGGCACGCTCGAAGCGAAGAAGGCGACCGGCGCCTTGCTCGACAATGCCGGTCAGCTTTTCGGATTTTGGGTGATGGCGAAGAACGACGTGAATCGCATGGCGCTACCGGTCCACATCGACAAAATCGAATTCTTCGGGCCTCGTCCCAAAGCGGGCGCTCGCTTCTTCTGCGACGCGCGCATTCAGAAACAAGACGAACGCTCGGTGATCGCCGATCTCACCCTCGCGCAGGGCGATCGGGTCTGGGCGAAGATCGAAGGTTGGGAAGATCGCCGCTTCGACACCGACGCTCGCCTTTGGGACGTGATGCTTCATCCCGAGGATCATGCGTTGGCGGTCACCACACCCGAGGGCTTCACGATCTTCGAGGACATCTACCGTGCAGCGAGCACACGGGATCAGCTCGCGCGTCGCTACCTCGGCGAATCCGAGCGCGCTCAATACGAAAGCCAAGGTCCGCGTGGTCAACGCGCGTGGCTGAATGGACGCATCGCGGTCAAAGATGCGATTCGCAATCTTCTCTGGAGGCGCGCGGCAGCTGGTGCAGCAGCTAGCGCAAAAAAGCCCATTTTTCCGGTCGAAATCGAAATCTCCAACGACGCGAGCGGTGAGCCCATCGCGAGCTGCGCGTTCGAGCGCGACGTGCGCGTTTCGATTGCACACAAAGACGACATGGCGATCGCGATGGCGACCGTCGGCAAACGCGTCGGTGTCGACATCGAAAAAATCGCGCCCCGCCCGGCGAGCTTCGAAGAAATTTCGTTCACGATCGAGGAGCTGCGCTTGATCGATAGCAACGCACACGATGAATGGATCACCCGGCTTTGGTCCGCGAAAGAAGCTGCCGCAAAAGCGCGCGGCACTGGACTCGTCGGCAATCCACGACGCTTCGTCATTCGTGATCGATCCGGCGAGCGACTTTTGGTCGACGACATTTTGGTGGAAACACGTCGCCGCGGCGACTTCATCGTGAGTTGGACGGTGTCCTAGATGACGAACGAAAACGAAGCCGAGCTGCGCGCAGGCGTCCAGGAGGTGCTCGGCGAGGTCGCGAATCTCGTCCGAGAGGTCATTGGCGAAGAATGGGTGAACGACGTGGAGATCACGTTGACCAGCTCATTTGCCGATGATTTGGAGCTCGAGAGCATCGAGTTCGTCGCGCTCGCCGAGCGACTCAAGGTGAAATTCGGCAAGCGCGTCGACTTCGCCGGATGGCTCGCAAAAAAAGAGCTGAAGGAGATCATCAATCTCAAGGTCGGCGATCTCGTAGGGTTCATCGTCGAATGTCTCTCGAAATCCGAAACGGCGTAACGCTGCACATCGAACGGCTCGGCGAAACGGGATCGCCGGTCGTGATGCTGCACGGGCTCTTCGTGGGAAGCATGGCGAGCTGGTATTTCACCGCAGCGCCGGCTCTCGCAAAAAAACATCGCGTGCTGCTTTTCGATTTGCGAGGTCACGGAAAAAGCGAGCGCGCGCCCAGCGGCTACGACGTGCCGACGATGACGGCGGACTTGGAAGCCGTTGCCGGAGAATTTTCTGCAGACGACAAGCTCACGTTGGTCGGACACAGTTACGGAGCAGTGATCGCGCTGAGCTACGCGATGCTTCATCCGCAACGCGTGCAAAAGCTCGTGATCGTCGACGCACCGCTTCCGGTTTCAAGGCTGGAGGAGCTGAACACGTTTACTGGTAAAAACCCGAGTGAAATGCTTGCGGCGCTGCCCGCCGATCTCGCAACGACGCTGTCTCAAAAAGGACGACAAGCGCGGCGTCTTGCAGAGGCGCTTCGATTTCTCGCCACCGAAACGACGTTGCTCGCCGACCTGCGGCACGCAGAAGACATCGAAGACGGCGCGCTCGCTGCACTCACCTGCAGCACCTTCTGCATTTACGGATCGCGGTCGAGCTGCTTGCCGGTCGGTGAGCGCCTCGCGAAAAAAATTCCGAATGCGCGTTTGAAGATCATCGATGGCGGACACTTTCTGCCCGCCGAAGCACCGACCGCGCTCGCGCACGCCATCGCGGAGGCCGTCGATGGGTGAGATCGAATCACGTGGCGCAAAAATCCACTTCGAGCGGTTCGGGCCGTCGGACCGCGACGCGGTCGTCTTCATCCACGGCCTCGTCATGGACAACTTGGCCAGCTTCTATTTTTCGGTAGCCAATGCCATCTCCGAAAAACACGACGTGGTGCTCTACGATCTTCGAGGACACGGAAAAAGCAGCCAAACGGCAACTGGTTACGCGGTCGCCGACATGGTCGCGGATCTACACGCGGTCGTCATGGGCACCGTCGCGCGCGCGGTGCATCTGGTCGGGAACAGCTTCGGTGGCGTCGTCGCGGTGTCGTTCGCGCATGCCTATCCGGAGCTTGCGAAGAGCATCGTACTCATCGACGCCCATCTCGGTGAGGCGGGCTTTGCCGATCAGATGGCCGACACGCTTTCGCTGCAGGGCGAAGAACGCGATCGCCAGATCGCAAAGTCGTTCGAGCATTGGCTTGGTCGGCACAGCGAACGAAAGCGAAATCGTCTCGCCGCGCACGCCGAAGCGCTCATCACTCGCACCACGCTGGTCT
>JBDTFL010000719.1:0-3805 GCA_039937955.1 Polyangiaceae bacterium
GCGGTCACCCAGCGTGATGTCGTGCACGACTTGCAGACCGTCCAAAAACATTTTCGCTTGGCGCATCTTGCTCAAAAGCACGATTTTTCCGCCGTCTTCGATGAGGCCTTGCGGCATCCGTTGCGCGACGCCGAAGCGAATGTAGGGCTCGCGAACCACGAACTGAATCTTCGTCGACGTGAGCGGCAAGATGCGACCACCCGCGCTGCGTTGCGCTGCAGTCGAGCCCGCGGCGGGTCCAATCCAAAGCCCGCTCGAGCGTTGCTCTTCCTCGGCAGTTGCGCCGTCGGGTGAAATCACCCGTAAAATATAGCGTGAAGTGGCTGCGGGCGAGGCGTGACAGTAGAGCGCTTCGTTGAGCACGCGCGCGTGAACGCACACGCCGTTTATCTCGACCCGCATGCGCGTGAGCACGACGCGTTTCATCGTACCGTCGAGTGCGTCGCGAACGGCTTTGAGCACGCCGCCTTTTTTCGCCGCGCAGAAAAAGCCGACCGAGCTCTCGGGTGCGCTATTCACACCGAGGATCGCGGCGGTGCCGTCGAGTTGATGAGAAGCGGCGAGGAGGGTGCCGTCTCCGCCGACGGTGATCACCAAGTCGTAGTTGCCTTCGATCGGTGTGCGAGCGCCGAGCTGTTTGCTCCAAGCAACGCCGATCTTGTCGAGCGCTGCTTCCACCTCGTGCACCGTTTCGATGTGCGCCTCGTGCGAGCGCCGCATGCGCTTCACGGTGGGATCACCTTTTTCGATCAACTTCGTGATGTGCACGTCCTTCTCGTCTTCGACGAACGTGCCGTACGACGTTCGTTTCAACATAACCAAAATACGCGGCTTTTTACGGGCTTCCGCGGTGTCCGGGATGGTTGCGCGGCTCATAGGATTTCCTGGAGCCTGCGCAATGCCGTTTCGGTTTTTGCGTCGACGATGTCTCCGCTCTTCACCCAAGCGAGCGCGTCGGTGATGGAGACCGCGACGATTTTTGCTTCGCGTTCGAGCGCCGATCCATCTTCGCCGGGGGTCCGCAATGATTTCGGATCGACCTCACAGTGAAAATAAACATGACGTTCACCGATCACGCCGGGAGCCGGAAACGTGGCGTGTCCGAGATCGTGCATCTCTTTCGTAGCGATCTTCGCGCCGATTTCTTCTTCGAGCTCGCGCACTGCGGCTTCGCGTGGGTCTTCACCGATTTCAACGAGGCCCGCGACCACCTCCCACATCGATGCGTCGTAGGCGGGCTCGATCGTTCGCATTCCCACTGGCGGTCGAACGCACGATCTCAGGTAAATCATGGTGCGATTTTGATCGCGGTAATGCGCAATGACCACCGCCGCATCCAATGCCTCGCGCTGGATCATGTCGTACACGAAAGGGGCGCTCGAGCTGCCGTTCGGGTAGGCGAGTGTCATCTCGGCATGGCGCAATCGTAAATATTTCCCACCGCCGGGGAGCGAGACATCGCCATGAACTGCGATCGTAATTCGCGGAAGCTCCGGAATTTTCGCCACGGGACCCCAATCTATCGCTTTTCAGGCCTCGTGGATAACCATGAGGCACGATCCTCCGAGGTTGATCAGGCTTCCGCTCCAGCCGGCCACTCAGAAAACGACGGAATAGCGCCTCGCGCCGAGGCGTATCCTCCTTAAGGTCGTCTACAATCCAAAGAGACGAAGGAACTTTGCACGGGCTCGGACGTCCTTACATGGGCGGTCGGGCTCGAGCTGGTCAGAGGCCCTTCGGACGCATCCCTCATGAGCGCACGCGGCATCGAGAGTCTGAAAACCTCCGCAGAGAAGGCGGAGCGGCGCCAGCGTGCGTCGAAGGCGATCGCAGTTGGCGCAAAAGCGTTGGTCGCTGCGCTTGCGATCGCGGCGGTGGTCCTCACGCTGCGCAAAACGAATCTCATCGGCGAGAAGAAAGCGTGGATAGCGCTCGGCCTCACGCTCACCGGTTTGATTACCGCAGCAGCCATTGCGTACTCCCGCAAGTTGCCGCGTTTCTCCGGGGCGGTTGCGCTCGACCGCCATCACGCGCTCTCGGATCGTTTGTCGTCGGCACTTTCGTTCTGGGATTTGCCGGTCGCCGAACGCACGCCGTTCATGGACGCGGCGATCGCCGATGCGCTCGCTTCGATCCCGAAGGTCGATCCGAAAAAAGCGGTTCCCTTCAAGTCACCACGTGAGCTGCCGATCATCGCAGGGCTCGCGATCGCCGTCGCGCTCATCGCGGTGTTCGAGGTTCGTCATCACATTCCGACCACGTCCGCGAAGACGATCGATCCGGTCGACGTGACCGCAGACGACTTGGATGCGATGCGCGATTTTTTGAAGGACATGCAACAGAACGCGAACAGCGACGCCGCCAAAGAAGCGACGCAGCAGTTCAATCAGCTGATCGAAGATTTGGCAGCGAAGCGGCTCGATCGCACGGAAGCGTTTCGTCGTATGCAGGCGCTCGAGGACAAGCTCCTCGAAGGACGAGACGCGGACGCAAAATCCCTCGAAGAGGCGATGCAGAAGATCGGCGAGGAGCTGAAAAAATCAGAGCTGACCAAGCCGGCTGGTGAAGCGCTCGACAACAAGGACCTCGTCGACGCGCAAAAGCAGCTTCATGATTTGGCGAAAAAACTCCGAGAAAATGGCTCCAAAATCGACAAGGACCAACTCGAGAAGATGCGCGACGCACTGAAGCAGGCGTCAGCCGATCAAGCGAAGCGACAGGAAGCGCTCGCGCAGAAACGCGACCAGATGCAAAAAGATTTGCTCCAGCAAAAGCAGAAAATGCCGGACGGCGGAGCGAATGATCAGGAAAAAAGTTTGCTCGAGAAAAAAGAACGCGAGCTCGAACGACTGACGCGCGACGAAGAGCAGCAGCAAGCGGTTGGTCGCCAGCTCGATCGTTTGGATCGCGAGCTCGACAAGGCCGCTGAAGATTTGATGAAGGACATGGGGCTCTCCGCGCAGGACCTCGACAAGTCGGCGGAAGACATCAACCGCATGGCCGAAGAGAAAATGAGCGACGAAGAAAAAGAGCAGCTGCGCGACAAGCTCCAAGAACTACGCGAATTGATGCGTCAACAAGGGCAGGGCGGTCAGCAACAGATGGCGCGCCTCCGCAAGTTTCAACAGCACGCGCAAGGCAAAGGCGGGCAGAGCGGTCAGCAGGGCCAGGGTCAGGAAGGCCAAGAAGGACAAGAGGGCCAGGAAGGCCAAGAGGGTCAGCAAGGTCAAAACGGCCAAGGCCAACAGTCTGGTCAATCGGGTCAGCAAGGTGGCCAAGGGCAACAAGGCCAAAGCGGACAGGGCAGCCAACAAGGTCAAGGCCAAGGCCAGCAAGGCGGATCGCAAGCGCAAAACGGCCAGAACGGACAAGGCGGTCAACAAGGCCAAGGACAAAACGGGCAAGGCGGATCCGGCCAAGGACAAGGTCAGGGACAAGGCCAAGGCGGCTCGCAGAAATCCGAGGTTTGGGTCGTCGGTCCCGGCGGACAAAAGATTTTGATGCTCAGCCAAGGATCCGGATCGAGCCCTGGCGGAAGCGGCAGCGGCGGACAAGGCAGCGGTCAATCACCCGGCTCGCACGGCTACGGAAGTGGCAGCGGCGGAGCTGTCGAAGGCCAAGCGACGAATTTGAAGAGCGGCACGGAAGACACGCAGGTCGCGGGACAAGACACCGGACAAGGCGGCAGTCGCAGCGAGGTCATTCAAGGCGCAGCGGAGCGCGGGTTTTCTTCGCGCGGCTACACGCGCGTTTATCGCGAGTACCACACCGTCGCCGAAGAAGCGCTCGGCAAGGACGAGATCCC
>JBDTFL010000720.1:0-3832 GCA_039937955.1 Polyangiaceae bacterium
CCACGAGAGCGTCGAGGACGTCGGTGCTGGATGACACACTGGGTCGGCCACCCGCGCGTGCGAACTCGAAAATCCCATCCACAATGCCTTGGGCGCGCCGCACACACATTCGTGCGCGGCTCATTGCGTCTTGCAAAGCGGGGTCCGACTCGCTGACTTTTTTGAATGCACCGAGGCAATAGGTGAGCGCAGAGAGCGGGCTGAGCAGATCGTGAGCGACGCGTTTTCCGAAAACCTCGAGCTCGTTGGCGCGACGCTCGACGAGGTCGCCGTGCTCGCGAAGCAAGCTCGTATGAATGCGAAATAGCCGTAAAATCCAGAACATCGCGACGATCGAGACTGCGACTGCGATACCGTCCAGCGCGATTGCGGTCTCGGTGGTTCGTTCACGGAGCGTGTCGATGCGAGTGGTGCTCGCGTAGACATGCGTGGTGTTGAAGTCGACGAGCTTGCGCAATTCGATGCTGACCGCCGTAATGGTTTGTTGAACGTCGCCGGTGCTGAGCTGCTGCGCTGCGACCAAGTTGCCGTCGTCGACGTCGTCGTACATATGGCGAAGCGATTCGTCGACCAAGCGAAGGTGAGCAGGAAGCTGTGCGTAGAGCGCGCGCTCGCCCTCGAACGCGGTGAGATTCAAATAGGCGGTGAGCTCGCGATCGATTTCTCCCCATTTCGCATCG
Organism: Polyangiaceae bacterium; assembly: GCA_039937955.1. Classification (GTDB taxonomy): domain Bacteria; phylum Myxococcota_A; class Polyangia; order Polyangiales; family Polyangiaceae; genus JAICXU01. The sequence continues at coordinate 681 of JBDTFL010000720.1, forward strand.
ATACTCGCGCGAACCGCGTTGCGTTCGGCGGTGGGCAACCCCGGATAGCGGGCGGCCATGACCTCGATCTCGCGGATCGCGTCGTTCGCTGCCACCAGATGCTCGATGCTGGGCAGCGCATTCGTGGCGACAGTTCGGGTCTGCGCGCCAATCTCGAGCGTGCGCCAATTTTCGTAGAGCGTGCCGAGCACGAACGCGATGACGACGGTTGCGAATGCAAAGAGCAATCGTCTCGAGTAACGCGAGTCTTTGTTTTCCATGTTGGGCAGGTTTCCAATCGGTAACGAGGCACAGGCTAAGCGGCGACCGAATCCCTTGGTTTTACGCTGAATGCGAAGATGAGGCCAACGGCCGCCGTTTTGCAAAGCTGGAGTCGTGTGGCCCGTCAGTGCGAGCTGCGCGATCCGAAAAGGAGAGAGCCATGCTCGACGTGCTGCTGGTGGATGACGACGACGACGTTCGCGGAAGCATCGCGCAAGCATTGGTGCGCGCCGGGCATCGCGTGACCGAAGCAGAAGACGGCGACCAAGCAGCAGCGCTCGTCGATTCGCAGAGCTTCGATCTGGCGATCTGCGACGTCCAAATGCCGAAGATGGATGGTCTCACGCTGTTTCGCAGAGTGAAGCGTGTCGCACCCCGCACCGCAGTCGTCATCATGACCACGTTCGGAAAAATTCCGGACGCGATCGGATCATTACGTGACGGTGCCGTCGACTATGTCACCAAGCCATTCGATCCGGACGAGTTCATCGCCCAAGTGATCGCACCCATCGACGATCGATTCGCGCTACGCCGCGAGATCGAACGCGTGCGCGCGCCGCAGCTCGAACGCAGAGCCGGCGGCCATATGGTTGCCGAGTCGTTGCACATGCACACGTTGATCGATCAAATTCACACGCTCGCGCATACCGACGTGCCGACGCTCATCACCGGCGAGCGCGGCACTGGAAAGAAAATGCTCGCGCGCACGCTGCACGCGCAAGGATCGAGAAAAGACGGGCCTTTCGTCGTCGTGTCGTGCAACTCGCTTCCGGATTTGATGCTCGAAGCGGAGCTGCTCGAGCTGTCCGACAATCAGCGCCGAGCCGGCGGACGAGACTCTTGGTTTCGTCGTGCGGCCGGTGGAACGATCGTCATCGACGGCATCGACCTTCTTCCGATCAGCGCTCAATCCAGTCTGCTGCGTGTGATTCAAGATCCCGAAACGCTCGCAGGTCGTCGCGGATGGCAACCGACCGGCGTGCGCATCGTGGCCGTGGCGCGTCACAGCATCTTAGAGCTCGTGAATCGTGGTCGCTTTTTGGAGGCGCTTTATTTTCGACTGAATGCGATGGCGCTTCATGTTCCGCCGCTCCGCGAACGCAAGGCCGACATGCTGCCGTTGGTCGCCGAGCTTCTCGATCGGATGACGCCGCGCGAGCGTGACGTTCCGCTCATCGAGCCGCGAGCGTGGAACATGCTTTCGAGCTACCCGTTTCCAGGAAATATGCACGAGCTGCAATGGGCGCTCGAGCATGCGGTGACGCTCGCGAACGGAAATCCGATCGACGTGCCGCATCTTCCGCCGCGCATCATCACATTGCTGTAGCGCTACGAAACGCGCTTGTTTTCAAGCTGCTTTGCCGGTGACTTTGATTGCATGCGGCTCGGCTTTTGCGGCTTTCGGCAACGTGATCGTGAGCACGCCGTCTCTGACAGCGGCGCTGGCAGTCTCGATGTCGACCTTCGTGGCCAGCTTGAAGCTCTTCTCGAATTTCAGACCGGCAGCGCGCACGAGCTGCGCTTCTTCCGCGCTTTCGGTTTTTCGTTCGCCGCGCACGTGTAGAAAGCCATCGTGAATGGCAACGCCGATGTCGTTCTCGTTCAATCCGGGAACGTCGAGCGTCACCGTGAGCGACGATTCATTTTCTTGAACGCTTAGCCGACGCCACGGCCCTGCCGGCTCAGATGCTTCTTCTGCATAATCGTAAGCGGCGAAGCGGTCGAAAATCTGATCGAAAACGGAAAACGAAGAATCGAAATCGTCGAAGCGAGCGAGCATGATGAGACCTCCTCGCGTGTGTAAAGCACGCGACGTGGTGGTTGACGTGGAGCAGTTTCGTGTCGAGCGCAGCGACGCCGATCGAGCACCATCACCCGTAAAAAACAGGTGATTTGCCGCGTCGTCGTTGGCAACTCTCAATGTGAGCATGCGCGCGAACGTGTCAAGAACCTGCTAATGTGCGCCACTTACGATGACCGACTCGACTCTCAAAACCGGACGCGAAATTCTTCAGGCGCAAGCGGGCGAACGCCCCATCGACAAAGACGTTGTCGGCATTACGGCCGACGGCAAGCTCTTCGATTTGATGACGCCTGTGGCTGAGATGGCGAAGGTGAAAGCCGTTCGCGCGAACGAGCCGCTCGGTTTGGAGATCATTCGTCACTCGACCGCGCACATCATGGCGGACGCCGTGCAGCGTTTGTTTCCGGGCACGCAAGTCACCATCGGTCCGGCCATCGACGACGGCTTTTATTACGACTTCGACAAAGCGGGCGGGGGCACGTTCACCGAAGACGACCTCGCGAAGATCGAAGCGAAGATGAAAGAAATCACCGCTGAAAATACGCCGTTTCAGCGCGAGGTGATTCCGCGCGAGCAGATGATCGCGCTCTTCACGAAGATGGGCGAGAAGTACAAAGTCGACATCATCGAGCGTCGTCCCACCGACGAAACGTTCACCGTCTACAAGCACGGCAAAGAAGGCCACGAGTGGGTCGACTTCTGCAAAGGCCCGCACGTTCCGTCGACCAGCTTTTTGGGCGCGGTGAAATTGACGAGCGTCGCCGGCGCGTACTGGCGCGGCGACGAACGCAACCCGATGCTCCAGCGCATTTACGGCACCGCGTTCAATTCGCAAAAAGCGCTCGACGCACATTTGAAGCAAATCGAAGAAGCGAAGGCACGCGACCACCGCAAGCTGGGCAAAGAGCTCGAGCTCTTCCACTTCGACCCGATCGCGCCGGCGATGCCGTTTTTCCTGCCCAAAGGTGCATATGTGTATAATGCACTCATCAACTACGTACGCGATTTGTACGTGCGTTACGGCTACGAAGAGGTGATCACGCCGCAAGCGTTCGATCCGAAATTGTTCCGAACCAGCGGGCACCTC
>JBDTFL010000721.1:0-3204 GCA_039937955.1 Polyangiaceae bacterium
CATTTCTTCGCTCTACGCGATTTGTTTTTGGGCTTTTTTTCGTGGCGCTTTCCGCGTTGCTCGTCATGGGCTGCGCCGTGAGCGCCCAGTTCCATTCGCGAACCGGGGCGGACTACGACGCCGTCGCAAAGCAGGCGATCATCGTGAACGAGCAAGAGGCAGACACCATCGCGCATGCCGGCGGTGAGGTCATCGGATCGATCTCGGCGCAAGGGATGGTGCCGAACGCAACCGACGACGACGTCGCGGAGAAGTCGGCAACCGTGGCCGCGAAAAAAGGGGGCACGCACATCGTGCTGACGGATCGCGGTGAGGAGACGTTCACGCAAGTGAATCCGGCCACGCGCAATCGGCAGTGCCAATGGGTCGATGGCGTCGAAGATTGCAGGACGACGTATCAGCCGCAGACGGTGTCGACGTCCACCGAGCCGACCGCACGCTACCTCGTGTTTCGCGTTCCGAGCCAACGTTGGGCGGCGCTCCCGGCGGCGTTACGACCGGTGCCAGCCAACTAGCCGACGACCGTTGCTGCCTGCGCGACTGTTGCAACGTCGCTCACGCTCGTCACGGTGATCTCTTTCGCGATGCGTCTGGCGAGGCCTGCGAGCACTTTTCCAGGGCCGATTTCCAGGGCTTTGGTGATGCCGTTTTCATGCATGAAGCGGATCGACTCTTCCCAGCGAACCGGACCATCCACTTGGCGGATCAAGAGATCCTTTACGCGTGAAGGATCGCGATTCGGCTGCGCATCGACATTTGCGATGATCGGAAATGCGAGCGCTTTCACATCCACCGATTTCAATTTTTCCTCCACCACGCGCGCGGCTGGCGCCATCAGCGCACAATGAAATGGCGCGCTCACATTGAGCTGAATCGCTTTTCCTTTTTGGGCCGACACGAGCTCGCTCGCACGCGCGACCGCTTTTTTGTGGCCTGCGATGACGATCTGACCAGGCGCATTGAAATTCGCGGGCGACACGATTTCGCCGTCAATTGAAGCATCTTTGCAGATCGCGCGAACCGGATCCGAGTCGAGACCCATCACCGCCGCCATCGCGCCGACGCCGGCCGGAACCGCTTCCTGCATCGCCTGACCACGTGCGCGCACGAGACGAACCGCATCCCCGAGCGTCAGCGCACCCGCCGCAACCAGCGCCGAATACTCCCCGAGCGAATGACCCGCCGCGAAGGCTGGCGGCGCGAGATTCGGAATTCTCTCTTTGAGGGTCGCCAGCAGCGCGCAGCTCACGGTCACGAGCGCCGGCTGCGCATTCGCAGTGAGCGTGAGCTGATCGATCGGCCCTTCGAAGATCAGCTTCGAGAGCTTCTCATCCAGCGCGTCGTCGGCCTGTTGGAAGATGGCGCGGGCCGCTGGCGACGCGTCGAATGCGTCTTTGCCCATGCCGACTACTTGCGAACCTTGACCTGGAAAAAGCCATGCAACGCTCATCACGCGCACTTACCGCAAACTGCGCGAAGCGAAAAGACTCACCCGCCACTGGATCAACAAGGGCAGCAGTAGACGCCGCTCGTGAGGGTGCAGCGCGGTGAAGGCGGATCGTTCGATGGGCACACGGCTGCATATTGCTCGCCGGGACACACATCGTTGCATCCGCCGAGGCCATTGCCGTCGGGGCATACGTTGATGTTGTCGCTCACGCAATTCTCGTGGATCTCGACCCCGGCATCACCTTCGAATGTGCACATCAAATATGCGCTGCCGACGCTGCACGAAGAGCCGGCCGGAGGCGCAGGTGGGCTCGTGCATGCGGTGAGGTCGTGCGCAGGCGTGCTGGCGCAGCTGATGATGAAAATGAGAGCGATTGAAGCACCGATTGCGCATCTCATGATGCTGCTCTCACATGCGAACGAGAGCGCTGCCCCACGAAACACCGGCGCCGAGCGCGCACATCAATACGACGTCGCCGGGCTTGATTTTCCCACCTTTGACGTTCTCGTCGATCAAGATCGGAATCGATGCGCTCGACGTATTTCCGACGCGCTCGATGTTGGAGAGCACGCGCTCACGTTGATAATTCGCGCGCTGCACGACTTGGTCGATGATGCGGAGGTTCGCCTGATGCGGGCAGACCCAATCGACTTGATCGTTGGTCATGCCGGCTGCGTCGACCACTCCCTGACTTGCAGAATACAAGTTTCGGACGGCGGCCTTGAAGATGTCCTGCCCCTTCATCTTCACTTTGTTTTCGCGCGCCTCGAGCACCGCGTGCGTGACCGGCGTTTCGCTGCCGCCTGCCGGAATCATCAGCGAGCGAGCGAGTGAGCCGTCGGTGAAAATCTGCGTCCCCAAAATTCCGCGATCCGATCCGTCCGGCGCGCCGAGCACCATCGCGCCGGCGCCGTCTCCGAAGAGGACGCAGGTCGTGCGATCCGTCCAGTCGACCACGCGGGAGAGGAGCTCAACGCCGATGACCAGCACGTGCTTCATGGTGCCGTTGCGGAGGAATTGGTCAGCGATGGAAAGCCCGAAAATAAAGCCTCCGCATGCTGCCGAGATGTCGAAGGCGGGAACATTTCCGGCGCCGATTTTCTGCTGAACGAACGCCGCGGTCGCGGGCATCGGCATGTCGGGCGTCACGGTGGCGACGACGATCATGTCGAGGTCTTTGGCGGTGAGGCCAGCCGCTGCGAGCGCGTTTTTGGCAGCTTCCGCGGCCATATCGCTCGTGACCATTTTGGCATCGGGCCCGGTGCCGTCGGGCGCAACTCGACGCTCACGAATGCCAGTTCGTTCGCGGATCCACGTGTCCGAAGTCTCGACCAGCTTTTCGAGGTCGAGATTCGTGCGGACTTGGGCTGGAAGAAAATGCCCGGTGCCTAAAATGCGAGCGCCGGGGACGACCACGCGAGCCGCCGCTTTGGAAGCGCTTGGCCCGGCGGTCATCTTTTATGCTTCTTTCTTCGTAGCTTTTGCAGCGGCCGTCACAGGACGACCCTTGTAGTGACCGCATGACGCGCACGCGCGGTGCGGAACTGAGGGCTCGCCGCAGTTGGTGCAGGCAATGAGCTGGACCGGCGTCACTTTGTCGTGATTCGCTCGGCGCATGTTCCGTTTGGAACGGCTTGTTCGTCGCTTGGGGACCGCCACGGCACAACTTCCTTTCTAGGACTTCTTTCAGTTACTCAGCTGCGCTTCTTGAGCTGCGTTTTTTTGAGCTCGAGCAGCGGCAAGAGTCGCGGGTC
>JBDTFL010000722.1:0-12036 GCA_039937955.1 Polyangiaceae bacterium
AAGACATCGACGGCGCAGCATCTGAATTCGGCATCGCCGCAGCGCAGCTCGTAAAACACAATCGTCGCGACGACGCGCTCAAAGTTCTCGAGCGCTTGATGCATCACAAGCAGGATCCGGTTCAAGCACGTTTGGCGGCGGAGCTTTATCTCGCACGTGGCGGCGCGAACGACGGCATGCAAGCGCTGGCGAAGCTGCAGGTCTGCTTCCAAGCGAATCCAAAAGATCTCGACACCCTCGCGCTCTTGGCGCGCGCATTCGCGGCGATCGGACAAGCGAGCAAAGGACTCGAGGTCCATAAAGAGATGGCGCGCATCGCGCGTGATCAAGGCCGAGTCGACACCTTCCGAGAGATCGTCGCAAAGCTGCAGACGATGGCGCCGAACGACGACGTCGTGAAGCAGCTCGCGCAACAAGCGTCGAATGCAACGTCGGGACACAGCATTCCGGTCACCGCGACGACATCGAGCGTTCCGGCGGCGCGCGTTCGTGAGCCGTCGGTCGTTCCAGAAGAAGAGATCGCCGAGGTCGATGCCGAGGAGCTGATCTCGTATCAATCGTATGCGCCGCCGGCGATGGCCGACGACGGTCCGGATGCCGCCTTCTCGACGCCTGCGCGTAGCTCGGCTCCAGAAATGTTGGTCGGCGACACGGTTGAAGGCAGCGCGCTCGACGAAGAGACTGCCGCGCGCGCCGCAGAGGTCGCCATGCTCGTCGAAGAGGCGAATCAACATCGCGCTCGGCGACAACACTCCAAAGCCATCGAGAGATTGCGCAGCGCCGTCGATCTCGATCCGCAATTGATCGATGTCCGCATCACGCTTCGCGATGTCCTTCTCGAAGCCGGGCGCACCGAAGAAGCGACCGAGGAGATGCTCGTGACTGCGTCGCTGCAGCTCGACGCCCTCGACGGCGAAGGCGCCGCACGCACGCTCGAAGAAGTTCTCGCCATCGACCCGATGAACGAACGCGCGGTAAATACGCTGCGCGAGCTCGGTTACGACGTCGAGCTTCCCACCGAGGCACCCGCCGAAAGCGGAGCCATCGCGAGTGACGATTACGATCCGGGCCCCCTCCCCGCCTACGATCTCGACGACCCGAGCGAAGAGGTTCGTGCATCGCGCGCGTCTGCGGTTGCTGCAGACGAAGTCGGAAAAAAGCCGTGGGAGACGATCGATTCGCCGTTCGGTGAAAGCGCGCCGCTTCCGAGCTTTGGTTTGGATGATCCGGATCCGCTCGAGGATTCCGCACCCGTTGCAGCCGAGAGCGACGCCGCATTCGAGCTCGTTCGTGGGTCAAGCCCACCAGCAGAAATTCCGCCGGCCATCGAGTCATACACACAAGTTGAGGGCCCCGCGCCGTCGATGACTCCGAGCCTTCGGGCCGGTGCGGCGGATCTCGAAGAGGCGCTCGAAGAAGCAGACTTCTTCACGTCGCGCGGTTTGTTCGACGACGCGCGTGCCGTTCTCACCGAGCAGCTCGCGCGTGCTCCGAATCACCCGCTGCTCGTCGAAAGAATGGCGGAGCTCGACGCACAAGAGCAAACGTCGCAGCAGAGCTCGGGCACGCGTCAGATGCCGCTCGGTGGCGGTGAAGATCGCAGCTTCGACATCGCCGCATCGCTCGACGCGCTCGAGAGCCTCGAGGCGCCGAGCACACGCGAAGCTGCCGGGTCGCAAGTCGACGTCGAAGAGGTCTTCGCAAAATTCAAAGAAGGCGTCGAGAAGATCATTTCGGTCGACGACGCGCAGTCGCACTACGACCTTGGCGTGGCTTACAAGGAAATGGATCGCTTGGACGATTCGATCCGCGAGCTCACCGTTGCCGCACGCGACGCGAAACGCGCCTGCATTTGCGAGTCGATGATCGGACAAATCTGGATGGACCGCGGTGATGCCAACAAAGCGGTCGACGCGTTTACCCGCGGTTTACAAGCACAGAACGTCGCGCCCGAGCAAGAGACCGCACTCGCGTTCGATCTCGGAAACGCGCTCGAGCAGAGAAAATCTTACAAAGAAGCACTCGCTGCTTACCAACGCGCCGCCCGCCGCGATTCCACGTATCGCGATGTCGAGGAGCGCGTCCGCAGACTCCAGCGAATGACTCCCCCGAAAAAGCCTTCGTTGCGCGCCGCAGCCGTCGGAGCCGACGACGATTTCGATCGCGCGTTCGACGAAATCATCGGACCTGGAAAAAAACTTCCGTGAAACGGAAGTAGGCAACAAAAGGTAGAAGAGAGTCGCCATGACTCTCCGCGTGGGACGGGTTCCCTTTCGTCTCACCTCGCACGCGCGCGATGCGCTGCGGCTCACACCGGGTCGCCCGGCAATCGCTCTCGGCGTTCGCGCGGCGATCGCAACGATGGTGCCCATCCTCGCCGGAATGTTCTTCGCAGCGCCCGACGCGCGCTGGGCGAGCATCGCGGGTTTCTCCGCGGTGGTCGTCGACAAAGGTGGTGCGTATCGCACGCGCGCAACGGCGATGGCGGCGGTCACCTTCGGATCGACCATGGCGGTTTTGATCTCGGGTTTGACGGGATCGTGGTGGAGCGCAGCGCTCTTCATGCTCGTCTTCGCATCGGCGGGCGGTCTCTTGCGAGTGCTCGGTCCGGAAATGGCGAGTGTCGGAACCTCGTCGGCCGTCATGCTCGCGCTCGCGGTCGATGCACGACTCTCGTTGTCCAACGCGATCGATCACGTGCCGTACATCGTGATCGGCGGCGGCTGGGCGATGGTCGTTTCCCTGCTTTTTTGGCCGATTCGTGTGCATCGTCCGGGGCGCATTGCGGTCGCGCGAGTCTTCGACGACCTCGCGGAGCACGGATGGCAAATGGCACGCGCGCTTACCGCAGGAAACGACGAAGCGTGGCGAGCGATGCTTCAACGCGACCACAACCAGCTTCGAAACAGCATCGAGACCGCGCGCGCGGTTCTCGCTGCGACGCGAAGAGGAAACCGCGGCGAGAGCGGACGCGGCGCACGTCTGCTCGTTCTCTTTTCGATGGCCGATCAAATCTTCGTCGCGCTCGTCGCGTTCGCCGACGCGGTCGACGACGAGAGACGCGAAAATCATTCGGCGGTCGCAACGCGGTTGAATGCGGTCGCGGTCAGACTCGCCGCGCTCGCGGTCGACATTCGAAACGAAGAAAAAGTCGACCCGACAAAAAAATTATCGGATCAAAAACCTGACCTCACAAATCGTATCGACGTGATTTTTGCGCGCATGTCGCGATTGCTCGACCTCGCGCACGATGTCGTCGCAACCATCCACGACGATGCGCCATTGCCCGCTTCCGACTCTGCGTTTGCCGAAGCCGCGCAATCTTTCGTTCATCGCGACTCGCCGTTCGAGGGTCTTCGCGCCGCATTTTCGGCCGACTCGGCGATCGCCCGCCATGCAGCGAGACTCGGTATTTCAGCTGCCGTTGCAGTTCTCACGACCCGCGCGCTCGGTCTCCAGCGCGGCTATTGGGTGACGCTCACGGTGATCATCGTGCTGCAGCCGTACACGCCGGAGACGCTCAGGAAAGGAATGCAACGCATCGCGGGCACGCTCGCCGGCGGAATTTTGGCGGCCGCGGTCGTGTACTTCGTTCGCGACGAAGCGGTCATCTTCGTGCTCGCGTCGATCCTTGCAGCGGCCAGCGTTGCGGTCCTCCAATTGAACTATGCGCTCTATGCGTTCTTTCTGACTCCGACTTTCGTGCTTCTCGCCGAGGTGAGCGCTGGCGATTTTCATCTCGCGAAGCTGCGCATACTCGACACGGTGATCGGCGGAGCGATCGCGTTCTTGGGTGCGCGCATTTTGTGGCCGTCGTCGGAGCATCGACGATTCCCGACCGAGATGGCCGCCGCTTTGCGCGCAGGTCGCGAGCTCTTGGATGCTTCGGTCGAACGATATGTCATCCCCGCGCGCTTCGATTCTGCGCGTCGCAAATTTGGAATAGCGATCAACAATGCCGACGCATCCTTTCAACGTCTGCTCGCCGAAGCGGGCGTTGCGCCGGTCGCGATGGAACCACGCATGACGCTTCTCCTTTTTGCACGCCGTCTCGCGGGGAGCTGCATACGTGCGGCGACGCTCGGCGCCTCTGAAAAGGGCGAGCCGTTCGTGCGCTCGAGTGACGATCTCCTGGAAAATCTAGCGGATTGCGTTGCGCGCGGCATCGCACCCAAACCACTGCCGCCACCAGACCCATTGGCTCCCGGCGATCCGAATCTCGAACGAATCGCGTTGCAGCTCCGCGTTCTTCACGACGCTGCCCTTCGCTTGTCTAGCGATCTCAGCGCGGAGGTGGCTCCGAGCACGAGTGGTTGATGCACGTCACGCCCGTCGACGAGTTGCAGCAGTCGCTGCTCACGGCGCACTTGTCGCCGAGGTTAGAGCAACCGCTGCTCGTCGATCCGCAAACGGCAGCGCCCGCATCGTTCGTCGTGTCGCAGAAACCGTTGCAACAATCAGTGCCGCTCGAGCAGGTCGCACCATCCGCTTTGCACGGATCGAGCGCCCAGTAACCGCGCATGTTGCGCGTCGCCGGATCCTGTCCGGGGAGCCAGAACGGCGGATGGCTCGGATCGGTGGTGCCAGCGGTTGAACCGGCGACGTCGATCGCCGCAACCCACAGTTGTTTCGTGCCCGATCCTTCGGTGGCGTTTATGTACGGAACATCGACGAGCTCGTTGCCGTACGTGCGTCGCGAATGGAAAACGAGCCAAAAATAGCCGCCGGAAGGCACCGGCGCGAAGGTCGGCTCGTAGCTGCGATGCGGATCGCGATTCGGGTCTGCAGCGTTTGCTGCTGCCGATGCCGACGTGTTGATCCCGCCGAGCGAGATCGGATGATTCGGATTCAGCGTGTCGACCGCATAGAGATCGCCAGTGTAGCTCGTGTCGAGCGAGCCGAAATTCGGACCGACTTGATAGACGATCCAACGATGGTCGGGCGAGATGGTCGGATACGCGATTTTCCCGCTGGCCGGAGCAGCGGCTTGGACGACTTGGTTCGTGAATTTTTTCGTCGTCGGATTCCAAGTGAGCGAATACAGAACGCCGCTCGTTCCGTCGACGTACGCGAAGAGCGCATTGTCAGCGGAGAAGACCGGAAAGTACGCGTGATGACCTGCGCCGTTCGCGACGAACGCTTCGAGCCCGGTCGTCGTCAAGGTGCCGAGCGAGGTCACGCTCGTCGACGCCGTGGTCAAATCGACCGGTGAATCAGTCACGCCTTGTCCATGTGCGCCGCGAACCGGAGCCCAGTTTTCGACGGCGATGGTGCCGTCGGGTGTGAGCCCGGCGAGCGGGAGCTCGGTCGGAGGACTGCTCGTCTCGTAACCGCTAAACGTCGTCGTGCTGGACTTCAGATTGTAGAGCGTCGACCAAACATCGACCGGACCACCCCATTCACCGGTGCTCATCAAGAGCGTCGAGCCGTCAGCGGACGCCGTGTGACACGACGGACAGTACATCTGCGTCGTGACGACGTTCGCGCCATTTTTCTCGCCCGGCGGAGGGACCGTTGCTGAGGCCAAGAAATAATCGGGCACCAACGCGCCTGGCTTGATGCGAACGACGGCGGCTTTGTTGATCGCCCAATAATAAATGCTGCCGCTCATCGAGCGATTCGCGATGTTCCACGTTTGCTGAACGAGCTTCGTGTATGTCGTTCCACTCTTGCGCGTGACCGTGACGGTCGCTGGACCCGACGTCGAATCGACGAAGGCCGCCCACTCTGCAGGATCGAATGCGAAGCTCGTCCCTCCTGCTGGTGCGGCGCCTGCGACCGGCACCACCGGAAATGTGGCGGTCGTGAACTCGGTCAATTCGTAGGTGGAGCTCACGATGTGAATCGCGTAATCGTCGCCGCTCGCCGCGCCGTTCCACATCATGTTCGGTGCCGCAATTCCGCGTGGGTATGCCATAGCGTCGTACGGATAGGTCCAGACGACCGAGCCGGGTGCGCCCGTTGCACCGAGCAAGCTCGCCTGCGTTGCTGCGTCCAGGCCCGCTGGATTCGAGAACTGATGAAGCGTGACGGTGAGCGCTGCAGTCGCCGATTTTCCGCCAGCCGTTGCGGTCACGGTGACCGCGCCACCCTGATTGCCACTCGTCTTGTAGAGACCACTACCGTTGATGGTTCCGACCGGTGCGTTCGATGCGGTCCACGTCGCAGCAACGGCCTCCGATGTTCCGTCGGTGAACTTTGCCGTCGCCGTAAACTGCTGCGTGGGAAACGGCGCGACGTTCACGGAGAGCGCTGCAGTCGGGGGACTGATGGTCAGCGAAGCGACGGGCTTGCCGTCGATCGTTCCGCCGCCGTCGGTGTCGGTGCCGAGCCCGCCGCCGTTGCCGTCGCCGAGCCCCCCGTCGTCGCCTTGGTTTCCATTGAATGTGCTGTCGTCGCTGCTTCCGCAAGCAACGAGCGCAATGACTGCAGAAGAGACAACGACATTAAGAAGCATCACTGATCGACGCATGGCTCGAACCCTCTCAACGCGACGGGTGTAAAAATCCGCCTACGCTTAAACTACCAGCCTTGGCCGAAAACGGTCAAATATCGGTTTTTCCCGGCATTTTCGGGCAAACTCGAGTCGAAATGAGCAACCTCGGACCGGTCACGATCGACGATTTCGAAATCCTCGCGCGTGGGTCGCTCATCGCGATGGCCTACGACTATTTTCGATCGGGAGCGGACGAAGAACATTCGCTCCGAAGAAATCGCGATGCGTTTTCCAATTACGAAATTTCGCATCGCACGTTCGTCGACGTCACGAAGCCTTCACTCCAAACGACATTGCTCGGAAATGATTTTGCGTCGCCAATTGCGATTGCACCGACCGCGTATCACCTGCTCGCGCATTCCGACGGCGAATGCGGAACCGCACGCGCAGCAGCCCGCGCAAATGCGCTCTACGTAGCGTCGACGCTCGCCACCACGTCACTCGAAGACGTAGCGACTGCCGCGCCGAACATGAATCGCTGGTTTCAACTCTATGTTCACAAGGATCGCGCGTTCACGCAGCGGCTCGCGGATCGCGCCAAAAATGCGGGCTATCGTGCGATCGTCATCACCGCCGACACACCCGTGCTCGGTCGTCGCGTCGCCGACGTGAAAAATGATTTTGCGCTGCCCGACGGCCTGGCGATGCAAAATTTATTGGAGTCGTTGCCGCCCGATATCGCGCTCGGCAAAGGCTCGGAGCTCGCGCGTTACGTCGCGGCACGCCATGACCCCTCGCTCACGTGGAAAGATTTCGGCGAGCTCGTCTCCATTTGCGCGCCACTGCCGGTCGTCGTGAAAGGCATCGTGCGCGCCGACGACGCACTTCGCGCGATCGATTGCGGGGCGTCGGCCATTTGGGTTTCGAATCACGGCGGACGTCAGCTCGATTTCGGAATTCCAACCATCGACGCGCTGGGTGACGTAGCTGCTGCAGTTGGATCGCGCGCCGAAATTTATTTCGACGGCGGCGTAAGGTCCGGCACGCACGCGCTCATTGCCTTGGCGCGCGGTGCACGTGCGGTATTCGTGGGAAGGCCCATTTTATGGGGCTTGGCGGTTGACGGCGAAAATGGCGTGCACCGCGTGTTGGATCTTTTGAACACAGAGCTCTTGCGGGCGATGCAGCTCGCTGGATGCGCGAATGCGTCAGACGCCGCTCCCCTCGTCCGGCGACGTCCTTAAGGACAGGGAGAGCCGAGCGGTTGCGGTGCTTCGATCGTCGCCTGCCCAGTTTTCAAAAACGTCGAGACGAAGCAACCGATTTGGTACTTCACCGGATCGAGCTGCGAGTAGAGCGCGTGTGGGTCGTAGATGCCGTCGCCGTTGTATTGCAAAATGCCGCCGGTGTATTTCGCGTTCGTAGACGACGTGAGGTTCTGCGTTTGCGGTAGCGGGAGAACGCCGCCGAGACCCTCGAGCGACAGCGCATCTTGCATCGTCGGCCACACCGAATTTCCGAGCTGCGGATGCCCGTACGCGAGAGACATCGCGTTGTAGACTTCCGTTGGAAAATACGAATCGCCGAGGCCGACCGGCTCATAAATCGGACGCGGCGCGCTGCCGTCCAGCGGGCGCTTCGAGACGCGTGGCGCGAACACGATCGGATCGATCCACTCGATCCCCGTTTCGAAAACTTGCAGCGCGGGATGCATGAACGACAGCTGCGTTCCCGGCGTGCCGACGAGCAGCGAAACTTTTCCGGGAAGCCCGTCGATGAGCGTCGTCTTCATGATGAAGTAGCTCCAATAACCGCCGGCCCCGGTCGGCACGGATGCTTTCACGCGCGGATCCACCGCCGAGATCAGATTCGTGTACATGCCACCCATCGACTGGCCCTGCGCGACCAAATTCTTCAGATCGAGCTTGTATGCAGGCGCGCCGGCGGGCAGTGAAATACCCGTGCAGGATGCAACTATCGCGGGGTCGATCGTCAGCTTGCTGAGCGCGTCCAAGAAAATGCGCTGCTCGATCACGCCTTGCCGAAACGTGTCGCGAAACGCAGCGAGATTGTTGAAATTGAGATACGCGGTGTCGTCCGCGCCCGGCAATCGCTCGGGATTTACCGGCAAAGCGCTCGCGGCCGTCGCCAAACCAAATGGCGAAATCACGTACGCCGGTCCTTTTTGTGGCGTGTTGCAACCGCTAACGCCGTTCCAGGTGTCGAGCGGTGAGTTCGGCGCGCAGTCGGATTGATTGTTGGTTGGGTGCCACGTTCCGCGATCGATCGCGGCCGTCGAAACACCACCCGAGCCGTGCAAATAGAGGAGCAGCGGATAACCATCTGCTGGCATCGCTTGTCCTTTCGGAAGCGTGATCGCGAGCGGCACTGTTTCCATTCGCTGAACGACCGGCAAACCATCGGAGCCCGAAACGAAGAGACCATCCGTGTCGAACGGCGGCGTGCCCGCTTGAAACTGCGGAAGCGACATCGTTCCAACGACCTCGCACATGCGATCGTTCGCGGCTCCACCGTTCGGGTTGATCGTGAGGTTTTGGATGGTCGTCGGATATTTTTGCGCGAGCTTTTCGGAGAGATCGGAAAGGTCGGCAACGACGTCACCGGTCGTGAAGACCGTGGCTGCAGCGACGTCGGCCGGATCGATTTTTATCTGACGAAGCGTGTCCCACAGCGGCGCGAACGACGTCTTCGCGGCTGCTCCATGCGCAGAGGATGGAGTCCCTCCTGAAGCCAAATTTCCCAGCGTTGGTGCAACTCCCAAGAGCGCGCCAGATTGATCATTCAGCTCGCGACGCACGACGAACGCATAGGCGCGTTTCGGAATGAGAACGATTCCAGGACGCGGCGCAACTCCCAAAACATTTTCCGCGGTGTAATTGTCGGTCGGCATCGACACGGCGACCGTCGGAAAAAGCTTGCCGCGTTCGCTCGACGACGGGTCCACGTCCACCAGCAAAATCGGCGAGGTCGGATCGGCAGCGATCACGTCGTCCGGATTTTTTTGCGGGAGCGGTGCGCTGAACTGAAAATACGCGACCGGGATCACCGGAAATCCGGAACGGTCGCCGACGATCTTGAGCATGCCCGTGACGAGCTCGTTCGACGCAGGGTTCGGAAAACCGCTCGCGATCGGTCCGCGGGTGGGTGAAAGGCGAAGGTCCGAAGGATACGGAAAATCGTAGAAGTGATCGGGGCTCGTGAAATCCGCTTCGATGTCGAACGATGCCGTGGCCCCCGTAGGCGCACTGCTCGATTCCGAAGAGCAGGCTGCCGCAAGAACCGTCACAAGAAAGATCGATATTGGCCGAAGCATGGGTAGAGTCTACCAGTCACCATGGCCACGTGAGCCACGGGGCACGACCTCATGATAATCGGTCAGCACTAAATGCTCTCGCTACCGCCCGCATTTTCCGAGCATTTACACGCGTTCCTGGCCTTCCCGCTTTTGACGCTCGCGGGTGGCGTCGTGACGCCAGCCTCGGTCGGCGTTGGCGTCATCGTCTTCGCGAGCGCGCTTTTCCTCGCGAGCATGTCGACGCGTTCCTTGCGCAAGCTGCTCGCGGCCCGAGGATTTTCGACCGGCTCGCAATTCGCCGTCGCGAAGATCGTTCGCTACATCCTCATCGCGCTCGGCTCGATGATCGCCGCCGAATCGATGGGCGTGCGCCTCGACGCATTGCTTGCCGCATCCACCGTGCTCGCCGTCGGTATCGGCTTTGGCATGCAGAACATCACGCAGAACTTCATTTCTGGCCTGATTTTGCTGATCGAGCAGCCGGTTCGCAAAGGGGACTTCATCAAAGCTGGCGAAATGATCGGCGTCATCGAGGACATCGGCCTTCGTGCCACGCGCATCGTCACGCGCGATGAAGTGGCGGTCATCGTTCCGAACAGCCTCCTCATCACCGAGGCCGTCATCAATCACTCGCAGCCCACGCTCAAAGTGCGCATCAAGATCAACATTGGCGTTGCCTACGGGAGCGACCTTCCCAAAGTTCGTGAAACGCTGCTGAGAGTCAGCGAGACCGACACGCATGTGTTGCACGACCCGAAGGCCGAGGTTCGGTTCGAGGATTTCGGCGACTCGGCGCTCATGTTTTCGCTGCTGGTTTGGATTCCGGACGCACGTTTGGATCTGCGTGTCGCCTCCGACTTGCGCTTCGAAATCGATGAGGCGTTTCGCGAAGAGAAGATCGAGATCCCATTTCCGCAACGCGACTTGCACTTGCGAACGACGCTGCCGGCCGCCGCCGAGCTCGATCGAAGATCCATGCTGCCCAAGGAAAAGCCTTAGAGCGTTTTTTTGGCGACCGCCGCGATCAAGCGATCGACGAGCGGATTTTTCTCGAGCTTGTGGATCGCCTCAGCGCGATTTTCTTTGGCGACGAAGAGCGCACGAAACGCCTTATTTAATAGGGTGATCGTGGCCTCGTCTACTCCGCGTCGGCGCAGCCCGACTTTGTTCAGCGCACGCACGCGCGCGCGGTCGCCTTGCACGACGACGAACGGCGGCACCTCGAATTCGCACATGGCGCCGGCGGCCACGAACGCGCTCTCCCCGACTCGCACGCGCTGCGCGATTCCGGAGAGGCCGCCGAACACCGCGTAGTCCTCGACGATGGAGTGACCGGCGAGCTGCACGTTGTTGGAGAAAATGCAGTGCGACCCGACGACCACGTCGTGCGCGACGTGCGAGCCGACCATGAAGAGATTTTGCGATCCGATTTTCGTGACGCGTGCGTCCGTGCCAGCGTGCACCGTGACGTGCTCACGAAATTCATTTTTGGATCCAATTTCGACGGCGCCGATTTGGTCGTGCTGTTTTTTGGATTGCGGATCGGAGCCGACGACGGTGAACGGATGAAAAATATTTTTCTCACCGATGGAGATCTTGCCAGCGACCACGACATGCGAAATGAGCTTGTTTTCTCGAGCGATCTTCGCTCCAGGCCCAATTACGCAAAACGGACCGATCTCCACGTCCTCCGCAATTTCGGCGCGCGGATCGACAACGGCGGTCGGGTGGATTTTCGTCGTCGCCATCAGCCGATGCGATCGACCACGCTCGCGAGCAACTCACCTTGGGCGCAGAGCGCGCCTTCGACGAACGCTTCGCCTTTGAACTTCCATACGTTGGTGCGGTGATGGACGATGCGCACTTCGAGATCGAGCCTGTCACCCGGAATCACGGGGCGACGAAACTTCGCTTTGTCGATCCCCAAAAAATACATGAGTGAGCTTGCCGCATCGAACGGCTCGCTCGCGTACGCCAAAATCCCGCCGATTTGCGCGAGCGCTTCCAAGATCAAAACACCGGGCATGATCGGCCGCGACGGGAAGTGACCTTGGAACCACGGCTCGTTGATGCTCACCGATTTGTGACCGCGGATGTACTCATTGGCCACGACATCGGTCACGCGGTCGACCATGACGAATGGAAATCGGTGCGGCAAGATTTGCAGAATGCGATCGATGTCGAGGCTGGTTTTCACGGGAGATTTCCTCGGCGCCGATGACTTGTGGCAACGCCACGCAGCCACTGCAAACGCGGCATCGCGGGATATCCTGCCACGACGGCG
>JBDTFL010000723.1:0-3594 GCA_039937955.1 Polyangiaceae bacterium
GCCCGCTTCTCCAGCGGTGATGAGCCCGAAGTCTCGGCCGTCGGGATCGTAAAAGTTAACGGGATCCCCCGCGGCATATTGGTAGAAGTTTTCGCTCCCCGCAAAACCTAAGGGCTCCTTGCGCAGCCACCTCCCGGTCGACGGATCGTAGTCGCGCGCGCCGAATCGGATGAGTGCAGTGTCGCGATCGACAATGCCTCCCGCAAATCCGAAGGGAATGAATCCAGGATTCGTATCTTTGAGCGTGTTTCCACGCTCGTCGTAATCGATGCGTTCGATGATGCTTCCGCTCGATACGTCTACGACGACACGAGGGCTGCCGGCTTGATCCGAGAAGATGCGATACGTGCTGCCGCTCTTGATGACGTAATCGGGAACGATTGACGAGGTGCCGTAGACGAATCGCGCGACGACGTTGCCGCTGCCATCGAGCTCGACGATCGGCTTGATCGCGTTGCGATAGAGGAACCCTTGAACCAAGGTTCCGTCGATCTTCTTACCGACGCGTCGATTCGAGCCGTCATAGACGTAGGAGACGACGTGCGTGGTCGCCCCGACGCCCGTTTCGAGCGGAGGTCAAACGCCGCCGGGAACGCCCTTGTAGATGAACTGCGTATCCGGATAGACCGTCGCGAGCACCGTCGGATCGAGCGGCGGAGGATTTTGGCACCCGAGGCTCGTGCGCAAATCCAGACGCGCCAGAACTGGCGGAAGCACGCGCCAGAATGGCGCCGCTAAAGGCTGGCCTCGACCTCGCGCGTAAGATCCGCGACGTCAGGCGCTACGTCCACGCCACCGGCGACGATCTCAAGGCGACGATTGAGATGTTTCGGGTAACTGGTGGGAAACGGACGCGGGACTCGTCCTAAAACACCTAAAAAACCCGTGTAAAACAGTGAAGTAGTCGGGGTGGGCGGATTTGAACCGCCGACAACGAGCACCCAAAGCTCGTGCACTACCGGGCTGTGCGACACCCCGAAAATAACGGTGTTGTTCTAGCATAAAGTCGGCGCGCGCGGCCCTCGCTCTTATTTCCCAGGATGGCTACGTTCGGCACCTCCACAAAACATGATGCCGCCCGCCGAATCGAAGAAGCGCGTTCCGCTGCGCGATGCGCTCGCGCACAGCTTCGAGCACACGCCGCGTTCGATTCGCTTGGTTTGGAAATCGGCGCCGCGCGGATTCACTGCGCTGCTCTCGCTCACCATCGTCAACGCGCTCATTCCGTTGGGCGTGGCTTACGTTGGTAAGCGCATCATCGACGCCGTCGTGGCCCATGATCGCGGCGCGGCGGTTCATTGGGTCGTCATCGAGCTCGCGTGTGTGGCTCTGCTCGCGGCTTGCTCTCAAGGTCTGAATCTCACACGTCAGATCGTCGGCGCGCGGCTCGGGCTCGACATCAATCTATCGATTCTGGAAAAAGCGGTCGACCTCGATCTAAGGCATTTCGAGGATCCTGAGTATTACGACCGTCTGACGAAAGCGCGTCGTGAGGCTTCGTCGCGTCCGCTCTCGGTCGTTGCCCGCAGCTTTCAAATTCTGCAGAACGTGATCTCGCTTCTCGGCTACGCAGCATTGCTTCTGCGTTTCAGCGGCTGGGCGGTTGCGGCGCTTCTCGTCGCGGCAATTCCGGCGACCGTCGCCGAGATGCGCTTCTCCAACAAAGCCTTTCGCATGCGCAATTGGCGATCGCCCGAGTCGCGCAAGCTCATGTACCTCGAATACGTTTTGGCGAACGACGAGCATGCCAAAGAGGTGAAGCTCTACGAGCTCGGTCCGCTGCTCCTCGCGCGGTATCGAAAGCTCGGCGAGTCGTTTTATCGAGACGATCGCGATCTCGCGATCACGTCTGCGCGTTGGGGTTATCTGCTCTCGCTGCTCGCAACCGGCACGTTTTACGGGTGTTACGCGCTTATGGCGATCGCCGCAGTGCGCGGCTCACTCACGCTCGGCGACATGACGCTCGGAATGGTCGCGTTTCGGCAAGGTCAGCAGTCCTTTCAATCCCTGCTCGGCGCATTCGGCGGGATGTACGAAGACAATTTGTACATGTCGAACCTGTTCGGATTTCTGTCTTCCAAAAACGACGCCGAAACCGAAAAGGCTAAGGTTAACGGATCCAACGGTTCGGCCGAGATTGAGGTTCTTCCAGAGCACGGCGTTCGCTTCGAAAACGTCGGCTTCCAATATCCTGGCCGTGAGGATTGGGCTCTCCGCAAAATCGATGTCTTCATTCCCGCCGGACAGAGCCTCGCGCTCGTCGGACAAAATGGCGCCGGCAAAACCACGTTCATCAAATTGCTCACGCGCCTGTACTCGCCAACGGAAGGTCGCGTGCTCCTCGACGGCAAAGATCTCAAGGATTGGGACGAGTCGATATTGCGACGGCGGATCGGCGTGCTCTTCCAAGATTTCGCTAAATATCAATTCACCGCCGGCGAAAATGTCGGAATGGGCAGCGTGCAAAATCTCACGGACGAAGCGCAGATTCGACGCGCGGTCGATCGCGGAGGCGCAGACGAGGTCGTCGCTGGTTTGAAAGAAGGACTTGAAACACCGCTGGGGCGCTGGTTTTCAGGCGGTTTGGAGCTGTCGGGAGGTCAGTGGCAAAAGATTGCGCTCTCTCGTGCGTTCATGCGCGAGGACTCGGACATCTTGGTTTTGGACGAGCCGACCGCCGCGCTCGACGCCGAAGCGGAGCACGCTGTCTTCCTCCGTTTTCGTGAGCTCACCAAAGGCAAGACGAGCATCATGATCTCGCATCGCTTCCCGACCGTGAAAATGGCGGACCGCATTTTGGTGATCGAGCGCGGTCACATGGTCGAAGAGGGAACGCACGCGGCGCTCGTCGAGAAGAAGGGTCGTTACGCGCAGCTCTTCTCGCTCCAAGCGCAGGGCTATTTGGAGTAGCTACTTCTTCGCGCGATTGGCGGGAAGTCCGGCCTCTTGGTAGGTCGTTCCGAAGACGGCGTCGCAGATCGGAAATGTGATGTTGAAGTTGTACTTACCCATCAGCGCCAGGTCGTGGTGTGCCTGATGATGATGTCTTAGTGCTCGCGCCATTGGATTGCGCCCCACGAACGAGTCCTCACTCAAGTGGTAAGAAAAATGAAACCACTCGTAGGTGAGGAAATAACTCATCGCCACTGCAACATAGAGCCACGCCACATTGGCGCTCGCGATCACGAACAGCAGCAGGGCCATGGGCGTCGCGATCGCGCCCAGAAAAAACAGCAGCATCACCGGCGGAAACAAGACCATCTTGAAGTCCCGCGCGGACTCGTAAGCCATCGCCTCATGGGTGAAAAAGTGATGATGCTCGCGCGTGTGACGTTGATAGAGCAGGCCTAAGCCTTTGCGTGGTCGATGCATCGCACCCTTGTGACCGAAGTACTCGGCGGCATTCGCGATCATAAATGCGATCGGGATGGTCAGCCATTCGAGCGGCGCAACCTGATGCACGCGCGAGATCGCAAAACCGATCACCGCGAGTGAGCCGCACGACGTAAATGCAAAATGCGCCCAGCCTCGGTAATTTGGCCCGATTTGCGATCCGCGATACTGCGCGCGAAATCGCTCTACGTCGTCGGGCAC
>JBDTFL010000724.1:0-9241 GCA_039937955.1 Polyangiaceae bacterium
TCACCGATACTTGCGAACGAAAGCCCGTGGACGGTCTCAGAAAGAGGACGGATTTCTCGCGGCGGCCCAAACGTCGGATAGGCTTGGAAACGTGTCCGTTCCTGCACGACTGCCCAACCGCATCCGCTCTCTCTGCCGCATGAGCTTGGCATGAGCGCGAGCGTTTCTGTTTCTCCGACGAGCGAGGCGACATCGACGCTCCTCGCAGGCTTGCGTCGTTTGCGCGACATCCCGATGGGAGAACCTTACGTCGCCGAGCTCCTCGCGGCGCTGCGTGACGAGACGCGATCCTCACGCGTGTCGATCTTCGACGCGAGCCCGTGCACGAGGCAAGGCAAGTTCGACGGGGAAGCGCCGACCTCTTCGCACGCGCTCGAGATCCATGCGCACTCCGGGCGAGAAGGGCGTGTCGTCTTCGAACGCGCGTTCCCGTTCGACGAAGAATCGACCGTCCGCGCCGAGATCCTCGGGGGAGAATCCCTCTCGTTGATCCATCACGCGGTCGTCGCGCGTGAAGCCGAGCGAACCGCACGCCAGCTCGCGCTCCTCGATCGCGTGACGCGTGCGGGGCGTGGTGTTGCAACGATGGCCGACATGGCCGATCGCGCGGCCCGTGAGCTGTGCGAGGCGTTCGATGGTGTTCATATTTCGCTGCACGTCATCGTGGGCGATCACCTCGATCTCATCGCGCGCCGTTACAACGACGGCAGCTCGCGGCTCGAAGAAGCGCCGGAATGGTTTCGCAGCATGCCGCTCGCGGGAGATTCGTACCCTGCGCGGGCCGTGAGGGAGCGCAAGGTGTTCACCCGCCTGATCAGCGAGATGGCGGAGCGCTCGCGAGTCGCGCTCGATCACGAGCACGAGCACGAGCAGGTCGTGCAGTTGATCTTCGCGCCGCTCTATGTGGGAGACGTCGTGATCGGCACCTTGTCGGTCGCACAGCACAAGGCGCAGTTTCTCAACGAGCAGCTCCGATTGCTCGAGGGCGTGACGACGCGGCTCGGCGCCGAGATCTCGCAGACGCGGCTGCTGGAAGATGCGCGAAAACGCTCGCGCGATCTCGAGCTGATCAACGAAATCGGCGGCGTGATCGCCGGGCAGCTCGACTTGGACGCCGTGCTGCGGACCGCAGTGCGCGAGCTCGGTCGCGTGATCGAAGTGCCGCGTGTTTCGCTCAGCCTCGTCGACGAGAGCCGCACGATGCTGAAGACCGTCGCGTGCACGCAAAACACCTACCCTGTCGTTTTGCTCCCGGTGGATGCGCCTGGCATGGTGAGCCTTGCGTTCCGAACCGGTCAGCCGGTGATCGTCGACGACACCGAGTCCGACGATCGGCCGCTTCGTCCGGTGGTGACAGCACTTTCGATTCGGTCGCTCTTCGTCGTTCCGCTCATCGCGAATGGCCTACCGATCGGCGCGATTTTACTCGCAGAAACAAGGCAAAAACGAAAATTCACGGAGGAGGAAGTGGCGCGCGCGACCGCGGTGGCGAATTTGATCTCACCGGCGATCGCGAACGCGAAGATGTTCGACGATCTCCGAAAGAGCTACGAGGCGCTCTCTCGTGCGCAGGCCAGTCTCGTCGTTCACGAGCGACTCGCGGCGCTCGGTGAGCTCTCGGCGGTGATCGCACACGAGGTTCGCAATCCGCTCGCGGTCATCTTCAATTCGCTCGGCGCGCTACGAAAGCTCGCGCCGCCCACCGACGACGCGCGTGTGCTGCTCGACATCGTCGACGAAGAGGCCGCGCGCTTGAATCGCATCGTCGCCGATCTTCTGGATTTCGTGCGTCCGTACTCCTCGCACCCGAGACCGGCGAGCCTCGAGCGCCTGGTGCGCAGCGCGATTGACGGAGCGCTGCGATCGATCAGGACCGATGTGACGATCGATACCGAAATCATTTGCCCCGGCACCGAGCTCTTGCTCGACGAGACGATGATCCAACAAGCGCTCAGCAATCTGATCGTGAACGCGATCCAAGCGACGCCGGCCGGTGGTCGTATTCTCGTGCGTTCGCGCATGATCGAATCGCAAACGGCGTCGGGCGAGCTCAAGACGCGCCTCACGTTCGAGGTGACGGACGAAGGGCCGGGGATTGATCCCTCCGATGTGCCACGGCTCTTTCAGCCGTTCTACACGACGAAGCCGACCGGCACGGGTCTAGGGCTCGCCGTCGTTCGCAGGATCGCCGAGGCGCTCGGCGGTGGCGTGGACGCGCGATGCGGCGAGACGAGTGGTGCGGTGTTCATGCTCTCCCTGCCGACGCAGCTCTCGTGAAAGCGCGGAATATTTTCTCACGCTGACTGCCGCTCGACGCAAGCTCGGCTCGCCCAAGCACGTCAGCGTCAAATCCTCAGCGGACAGCCATCAGCCGAATGGCCACCAACCGCGTTTTTTTTCGGGCTTCGGATCCAGCTGCGCGCTCTGTCGTGCAACGGGCGCAGGCGGCGCGGCTTGCTTGACGACGTACACACCCATCGCGTCGAGCTCCAAGAGCTGGGTGCGAGGCACGCGCGCTTCGAGGTGCTTCGGACCTGTTTCGTTCGCCATCAGGAACGGAAGATTGACGGCTGTCGTTTCCGAATCGCGCAGCTCGACGATCGCCTTCACGCTCGTTCCTGCGATCCGAATTACCGCCATTTTATCGAGCAATACGTGCATTTTATTTTCTTGGTCGAACCCGTTGGCGAGGGCTTCGGCGAGTCGCGCAGCGCGTTCCACCTCTTGCTCCGATTTCAAAGCATGTGCTTGCTCGGCAACGACCGCTCGCAATGCGACGACCGGATCACCGGAGCTCGCGCGCGCCTTGTCCCATGCGCGTTCGGTGGCCTGTTGGCACAATTCGAGATCGGACGGCCCGAGTGGAGCGGAGGTGATCGCCATGGTCGGCGCGCTCACCGCGTGACTCGTTCCGCAAAAGGGACACGTTACGAATGGCGAGCTGCTGCCCGGCGCGGGCAACGTTCCGCCGCACCGTTTGCATTCGAGAGCAACGACGTTCATGCGTTCCAAGCTATCACCCGCGTGTCAGATTTTCTCGGCATCGACCACGCGTGAGCTCCGCGCAACGTCGCCGAGCGCAGAAGACCGAACGGCAACTGGTCCTAAGCTTAGGCCTTGCATAGTTAGTCGGTCATCGGTGCGCGCACGGGCCGCTTCTGAAAATGCGCAGAGAGCTCCGCGACCGCCACGATGAGATCGCCCACGCACGCCTCGGGGCCGCACGTCTTCTGCACGCTCGGCGCAAGCCAGTTGAGCGCGGCGTCGGTCGTGCCGAACACCTTCGTCGGGTGCGGCGCCGGCACGGCCATCTGCAAGCCCGTGAGAACGCTGCGGTGAAGCGCGCCCGCCAAACCCTGCGCGAGGATCACCGTCGCCGACGCCTCGCGCGTGTGCTCCCAACGCTTGATGATGCCTTTCATCTTCTGGCGCTCGTCGCTGGTCATCTTCGATTGGCTCGGATGAATGACGACCATCTCGACGAGCTTGTCTTTCGACTTCGAGTGCCAGGCCTCGCTGTCCTTCTCGAGCTGCGCCATGTTGTCGAGCGTGAGCTTGCCCTCGAAGACGTGCACGGCAAAGCGTCGCCAGACCCCTGTCGCCAAGCACGGCAATTCGATGATCGGCTCGAGCCGCACTGCGTGGAATCTACAGTTTATGCCTCTTCACGTGAAGCCCGGCTTCATCAGCGCCAAGCGGTAGGTGCGAACCGACTATTCGTGATTGCTCGAATTATGAATGGGCTGTCGTAATCGACATATATTTATCGAAAAGGACAAGTAGCGGATGGTCCAATCGAAACAACGCCGACCGGCCTGAGCGGAACCGGAAAGTCCAATGGTCGAGCCCCGACTTCGAGTGGGCGGTGGATCGGCGATAATGTAGGTGCGGGTAGGCTTCGATCCAGGCCTTTCCCCTCGCCTACCCTGAAAAACCCATTAAAAACGAGTTGGCGGCCCAATGGGTCTTACATGTGGGACGGCATGCCACGTGCAGAGTCGCCCCGCACATGCGAACTCTCCTGAAGCTCTCGTTGATGGCGATGGTGGCTCTTTCGGCTGCGGCTTGCTCCGGCAACGCGGATGACGGATCGGACACGACCAACGACGACCTGACCAGCGCCACGGCGCGGGCGCGCAAGCTCACGTTCACCGGCTACGTCTACGTCGACGCCAATGCGAGCGATGGTGAGATCGTCGATCGCGTTCAGTCGCAAACGCAAACCGCGTTCGGCGCGCTTCGCACTGCGCAAGTAGCGGTCGCTTCCCGCGAGCTCAAAGACGTCGATGCGAGCACCTTCAAGAAGACGAAGGTGACCGTTGCATCGCCCGGATCGAAGACCACGACGTCGATGCTGAAGGTGTCCTACGTCTACAACGACGCAGCCGTGGTTCCCGTCGCGATGGCGAGACGCACCGCGCTCTCGACGGCCGTGATGAACCCGGACTACGCGTCGCAAGATTCGCGCATCTTGAAAGAGTGCACCGCGAACGACGACGAAGCGAAAGAGTTCCAGAGCTCGATTTGGTACGTGTTCGATCCGTCAGTGGACGGTTGCCACACGGCGATCGCCGACGAGCAGAAGACGATCGACACCGACGCGAAGACGGTCGGCACCGGAGTCGTTCCGCAGAGCGAGGTCGACCGGCTCTACATTCCGATCACCGTGAAGCTCAGCTCGGCTACGACGCGCGCCGGCACTACGTATCCCGAATACGATCGCCTTTACGCGGGCGGCGTGAAACCGAACCGCCTCGTCATCTCGCTCGTGAACGGCCTCATCGACGAAAAAACGTATTCGAGCTGGGATCAGGATTCAGCGTGGGGCGAGTGGATCGACGAGCTTCGTGAGTCTACCAAGGGCCGCGCGTTCACGGTCGCCAGCACCGATGACAACTCGGATCTCTCGACCTACACGGTCAGCGGAAAGACCGTGAAGCTGCCGAACGGCTTTATGGACGTCGTGAACGACGACTTGCCGAGCAACGTGAGCCGCAGCGCGCTCCTCGCCGCCGTCTCCAAAAAAGTGACCTATCACTGGGTTCATCTCGAAGCGCCGGTGAAGGTGAAGATCGGCAACGCCACGGAAAAAGACGTCACGATCGAGATCATGACGTACTTCGGATCCGGCGGCGATCAGGGTCCGCACAAGGTCGCGATCAAGAACAGCGACGTCTTCATCTACAACGGCCACTCGTACATCGGCTATGGCCCGCTCGATCCTTCGAACTTCAGCTCGGATGATTTTCCGTCCAGCTATCAGATGCTCTTCATCGACGGCTGCGTCTCGTACAACTATTACAACCACGGCTATTACGATCTTAAGTCGGGCGGCACGAAGAACCTCGACATGATCGTCAACGGCATGGAAGCGCCGAGCTGGCATTCCGGTTACGCGCTCGGGCAGTTCGTGCACACGCTCACAGATGGCTCGCAAGCGAGCTACCTCACGTTGCTGAAGTCTGCGGTCGACACCGACGAGGTCGGCGGAAGTCTCCGCGTCGTCGACGGTGAAGTGGACAATACCTACAAGCCGAGCAAGACGCCGATCCGCGTGCGCTGAGGTTAGCCGTTCATCGGCGCGCGGCACCGCTTTCAACACCTTACTTGCGCTCAGCAATTCGAGCGTAATGGCGGCGAGCGAGACGCGGCGAGCGCAGCTTGACGGACGATCTCGAGCCCGCATCTGAGAGTCCAGCTCCTGGACTGTCGCATCCAGGTAGGACACGCTAGACGCCATGACATCGCCCCGTTCGTTGCTCGCCCTCTCGTCGACCGTCGCTCTGCGGCGTGGTCGGCAGCTCGTCGAAGAGATTCTCCGCAAAAAGCAGCGCATCGCGGAGGATTTTTACGACGTCGGCTCGGCGCTGTCGGAGCTGGAAAAGAAGCAGCTCTGGCGCGCGCTCGGCCATGAGTCCTTCGCGGAGATGCTGGACGCACGCCGACTGCTCGCACGGAGCCAGGCCTTCAAGCTCATGGCCATCGCTCGTGCCCTACCGAGACGCGCGGCGCTGAGCATGGGTACCGAGAAGTCGTACGCACTGGTTCGCTACGCAGCGGCGACTGCCGAGATTGATTCGCCGGCATCGCTGTTGGCCAGCGGCATTCGGATCGGAGGCCGCAAGAAGTCGGTGGACGACATCTCGGCGAACGAGCTGGTGCGCGAGACGCAGCGCACGCGCACCAACCGCGACAACGCCCGCCGTGACCCAGCGCGCACGTCGGCGCGCGAGCTTGCTACAGCCGGCGCGCGCAGCTTGTCGAAGACGTTGGGAGAGAGAGTCGACGTCAAGCCCACGCGCGTTCCGCAAGGCTGGGCGGTCGTCGTGACGATGTCGATCGGCGCGTTCACCGATCTCGTGCGACGCGTGGAAAAATGACGATCTCGCTGAACGCTTCACAATCGATCGTGCTCTGAGGTCGTGACTTTGGGCAAAGGAGCGCAGCTCGTTCATCAACATGCGGTAGCTCCCGGATGCAGATCCTGCGTGGTCCGGCAGGCGTTGCGCGTCGAGCCGCAACTTTGAAAATGAGACGTCTCGAATCAGTCCGCCCGATCCGCGCCTTCGACACTGTTCTCGGCTCAGCGGGATCGCACATCCTCAACGTCGACAGATGCGCTCGCGACTGGATCCCCCGCATGCATTGACGTCCAGGCTGGCGGATCGCTCGCGGGAAACGAGTCCTGGCCTGCCTCATCGATCTCACTCTCGCGCACGGCCGGACTGCGACCTGCGGCAGCGGTCGCTCGGCCCGCAGGCCACGGCAGGTAGAGCAGGAACGCGCTGTCTTGCAGCGCCTCGACGTCGTGCAGCACGTCTGCGCGAAGTGTCAGCAGCGTACCGGACGCCGCGCTCACAACCTCTCCGGGCAGGTGCAGGCGCACGAGCCCTTCGAGCACCTGGATGGCAACGCTCTCGGCGGCGCGGTGAGGGTGCAAACCGCCACCGGCTCTCATCACGACGAGAACAACCCGCAAGTCCGATTCTTTGACGAGCGTCGCAGAAGCGTGAGCCTGGTGACGCTGCTCCGCCGTCTTGCGCAACCTCGCGATCTGGTCGGAGACGTTCACTGCGTGATTGGTTTCCATGACCTATGCGGAAGCATCGGGCGTGCCCCGCCGGTACGTGTTGCGTCCACGCCTCACGCTGTCGAGGTGGTGGTGGATATTGCCTCGTCATGCGCGGTGGACGGGTTCGGATCCTGCAAGTTTGCCGAGACGACATGACGATTGAAAATGCCGTGCAGGCCGACGCGATGAGCTGGCGTGGCGCGCGGGTCTATAC
The DNA here is from genome assembly GCA_039937955.1 of Polyangiaceae bacterium. Taxonomy (GTDB): domain Bacteria; phylum Myxococcota_A; class Polyangia; order Polyangiales; family Polyangiaceae; genus JAICXU01. The sequence continues at coordinate 7,287 of JBDTFL010000724.1, forward strand.
CGTCGGACATTCGACCCGAACGCTGGCCGAGTTGGTCGCTCTCCTTCGCGCGTTCGACGTCACCGTGCTCGTCGACATCCGAACCATCCCCAGGTCGCGCCACAACCCTCAGTTCAACGGCGACGAGCTGCGCTCGAAGCTTCGCTCGCGACGCATTCGCTACGTGCACATCGCGGAGCTCGGAGGCCTGCGCCGCGCACACAAGGACTCGCCCAACGCGGCCTGGCGCAACGCCAGCTTCCGCGGCTACGCCGATTATATGCAGACCGACGAGTTCGAGGTTGGGCTCGCCAAGCTTCACGCGCTCGCCGAAGAGCGACAGGTCGCGATCATGTGCGCCGAGGCCGTGCCTTGGCGCTGCCATCGATCTCTCGTTGCTGACGCGCTGATGGCGCGCGGAGCCCACGTGGAGGAGATCGCGAGCGAAAAGCGGGCGACGCCGCATCGCATGACGCCGTTCGCCGTCGTGAAGAACCATCGCGTGACCTATCCAGCGCAGGATCCGGAGAGCACGGCGCTCGCCACGAAGGGGCCGTTTCAGCTCGAGGCGACGGTGCGCGTGCTCCAGCGGCGCCCGACGAATCGCGTCGAGATTTGGGAGAACGAGCGTTACCTCCGCGTGCTCGCGACGGCGGACGGTCTCCTTTTGATCGAGGTGAGCAATCACGGAACGATCGATGAACCGGATGTTCGTTTTACCGTCCTGCAAGGCAGCCCTTCGATGACGACACGAACCGCGGTCGGACGCACGCTGCGAGCAATGCTCGGACTGGACGTAGACCCCGAGCCTCTGCGCGCTCTCACGGAAGCGGAGCGCCGGCTTCGTCCGACGGCGCGTGCGCTGCGAGGAATGCGGCCGCCTCGCTTCTCCGAGCTCTTCGAGGCATTCGTGAATGTCGTACCGTTCCAGCAGGTGAGCCTCGACGCTGGCGTCGCCATCGTAGGTCGCCTCGTCGAGCGCTTCGGCGAATCGCTCGAGCACGACGGCCGACTTTTCCACGCGTCTCCGACTCCTATCGTTTTCGCCGACACAAGCCCGAGCGCCCTCCGAGCGTGCGGCCTGAGCGCTCAGAAAGCCGAGACGCTCCGCCGAATCGCGCGCGCGATCACGTCGGGCGAGCTCGCCGAAGAAAAGCTCTCCGCCATGAGCCGCGAAGACGCGCTGCGATTTTTGACCAAGCTGAAAGGCATCGGTCCGTGGAGCGCCAACCTCGTTCTTCTTCGGGGTCTCGGGCGGCTCGACGTGTTTCCTCCGGGTGACGTCGGCGCGACGCGTGGGCTCGGTCGCCTTCTCGGGGTCCGGTCCGGATCATCGCTCGATCGCGTCGTCGCGCGCTTCGCTGACCGTCGCGGCTACCTGTACTTCTGCTCGCTCGGCAGCAGCCTGCTCGCCAAAGGCCTCATTCACGCGGCTCCGACGTCGGTCTGAAACATCGTTCAGTCAGTCTTTCGTCCGCCGCCTCTCGGCCCCCCCCCACACCGAGAGGCCTTACCTCACTGTCCTTGGCCGCCGAGGTCGATGTCTACGCGGCGGTCCAGGTGCCAGTCGTGAGGACCGGTCCCCGTCGCATCGAGCGCGCCGCGCGAGGTATCCGTCATCTGCGAGGTCGAAACGCCCGAGTCTTCGAGGTACTGCATCACCGAGCTCGAGCGCCGCGCGCCGAGCGCCATGTTGTACTCCTCCGTTCCACGCGGGTCAGCGCGACCGATGAGCGTCACTTGCTGCCCCTTCAACGGGCCGCTCGTTAGGCATTGAGCAACCTGAGCGAGCACGTCGCTGTCCTCCTGCTGAATGTCGCTCTTATCGAACGCGAACTTCGGCGCGGATGCGATGCTTTGGATCGCTGTGAGATTGCATGCCTCGCGAACGCGATCCGAAATATAAATCGTCGAGCTCGCCTTGCCGGGGGAAGCGGGCTCCATGTAAGGCGCCGCCGCGGACGTGACAGTGGTTG
>JBDTFL010000725.1:0-2964 GCA_039937955.1 Polyangiaceae bacterium
CTCGAGCTGGGTCGCAGCTCCATACTCCGCCGTCATGATGTAGAGCGAGGCGTCGGCGTGATCGGTGATCTCGGTGTCGGACTGCCCGATGCCGGAGGTCTCCACGATCACCAGATCGAACCCGGCCGCCTTGCAGATCTCGATCGACTCGGCCACGTATTTGGAGAGCGCGAGGTTCGACTGCCGCGTCGCCAAAGAGCGCATGTAGACGCGCGGATCGTCGATGGCGTTCATGCGGATGCGATCGCCGAGCAGCGCGCCGCCCGATTTGCGTTTCGACGGATCTACCGACAAAACAGCTATGGTTTTATTTGGGCTGTCCGCCAAAAATCTCCGCACGAGCTCGTCCACCAAGCTCGATTTTCCCGCGCCGCCAGTCCCGGTGATGCCGAGCACCGGCGATTTTTGCGTGTGGGACAGCGTCCCTTCGGTCCTCGTGGGGCTAGGGAGCGCAGCAAGCGCCGCGCGCAGCTTGTCGCCGGCGTCTGGAAAATTTTCTGCGATGGTGATCAGCGACGCGATGGTCGCCGGATCACGATCCGCCAAACGCGCCAGATGTTGATCGATCTCAGGTGAGCGCTTTTCGAAATCACAACGCTTCAAGAGATCGTTGATCATTCCGACCAGGCCCATCGCGCGGCCGTCGTCGGGCGAGTAAATGCGCGCCACGCCGTAAGCTTGGAGCTCTTCGATTTCCGACGGGAGGATGGTGCCACCCCCGCCGCCGAACACTTTGACCTTCGCCTTCGCCTGCTGCAGCAGGTCGATCATGTATTTGAAATATTCGACGTGCCCACCTTGGTAACTGGTGATGGCGATGCCCTGAACGTCTTCTTGGATCGCGCAATTCACGATCTCGGAAACGGAGCGATTGTGTCCGAGATGAATCACCTCGGCGCCGGAGGCTTGCATCAAACGGCGCATCACGTTGATGGCGGCATCGTGGCCATCGAAGAGCGACGCCGCGGTCACGATACGGAGATGGTGTTGGGGTTTGTAGGGAGCGGTATCCATAATTGGCTGGGGCAGCGAACTCTACCAGTTTTGAGCGCGAGAACGCGTGCATCCCCGCACCGCGAGTGGCACCATGAGAGCATGCGCAGCTCGGTCGCCTCGGGTGTTGCTGTTGCAATTGTGCTTGTTTTCTCGGCTATTTCTGCACGAGCAGACGACCCGCCCGCGATTTTCACACCGCCCGCGAGCCTGGTGCCGCCGACGCTCGAGCTTCATCTCTTGCCGACGCTGCACATGGGTGAGCCGAGTTTTTCGGGGTCCGCTTTGTCCGACGCCGAAGCCTTCAATCCGCTGCGTCTCTCGCTCGTGTCGGGAATTTTTCCGATCGGTCCGGCGGTCGATCCCGACTGCAAAAATCACGCGGAGATGAGCGGCAACACGGTGAGCGGCTTTGCGAGTCAGCGCGACATTTTTCTGCGACTCACACCACATCTCACCCTGCACGGATTTTCGCACTTCGCGTGCGCGGCCGACTCGGCAGCGGGCGGAGGTCTGACGTACACGAGCATGCTCCGACCGAACTTGTGGCTCGTCGGCAGCGCCGGCGCTTACGCCACGCCCGCCATCAGTTACATCCCCGCACGCATGACCAGCGACGTCCGCGTCGACGTGGTGATGAAAAACAAAGCGGGTCGCACGTTTTCGGTGGGACTCGGATCCGGTGGTCGCAACGAAGGTCACGGCGGATCGATGGTGAGCGGGTTTCGCTTTGGCGGAAGCTTCTAGCCTTTAAAACACGCGCGATCGCGTGTCGGGCGCTAAAGATGCGCGAGCAATAGGTTCGCGAAACTCTCCGGATGCTCGCGATGCAGAAAGTGTCCGCCTGGCATTTCTTCGATCGTGTATTCGCCGGTGAACATTCGCTGGCCGCGCACGTAGTCGGTGCGATCGGTGGTCGGATCATCTTGACCCGAAAACACGATGGTCGGCACCGCGATGCGCGGACGCAAAAACTTGGGCGGGCTGAACGTCAGCGCCCGGTAGTAGCCGAACGCGGCGTCGCAGCTCGCCGAATCCGAAAAACACTTCTTCACCGCGGCGAATTCGGCGTCGGGAGGACTCCACGCCGGCGACCAACGTTTGTAGATGAGCGGGAGGGCCGCGAAATCATTCGCCGCAAATTTTTTGGCAGCGCCGCTCCGCTTGTACGCAAACATATGGCGCACGGCCCATAGCTTTCTCGGCGACGGCTTGAGCGTTGCGGGATGCGGAATGGCGAGCGCGATCAGCTTGCTCACGCGCGACGGATCAATCGCCGCTGCGCCATAAACCGAGCTCGCGCCCCAATCGTGTCCGATCAAAATCGCCTGCTTTTCCCCGAGCGCGGTGATGAGCTCGAGCACATCATGCGCGAGCGTCTCTTGCGTCGCGTCGCGGTCCGGAAGCGCCGTCGGCGCATATCCGCGCAAAAACGGAGCGACCACGCGATAGCCCTTGGCCGCGATTTTCGGTCGAATGTCGTCCCACGTATGAGCGGTGTCCGGGAACCCGTGCATCAAAAGGACGAGTGGCCCGCTCCCCTCCTCTAGATATGCAAATCGAATCCCGTTGGCCGTGACGTACTGGATGGTCTCGTTCACGGCGCAATTTATAGGTCAGCACCCTGCAATCGACCAGCGTTGGCAGTTTTCCAAGGGCGGTGCATGCTCTCCACAATGCGAGTGCTGGCCCGATGGATGGTGATCGCATCGTGTTGGCTTTTGTTTTTGGCGCCACGTGTCGCGTACGCGGCCGCGCCTTCTGCCGATCTTCTGTCGCGGCTCGCGGTTCATGCTGCGGGTTTCGAGACGATGAAGACGCACGCGAGCTACGCGGTCGACGGCCAGCTGCAAACCATGGCTACCGACGGCATCGTCGACTCGACCAAGCTCATGAGCGCAAACGTCGTCGCTGACGGGAAAAAGGCTCGATTTAAAGTTGTAAAGTACACGGAAGACGGCACCGACAAAA
>JBDTFL010000726.1:0-5122 GCA_039937955.1 Polyangiaceae bacterium
GATCTCGCGATTACCGCAAAAAACGAGGGGATTTGTGCGATCCAAATCGAGAGCGTAGAAGAGATCTTTCGCGTCGATGCTCGCGCAGGCGCGCTCGGAAAAAAATCGCGCGTGTCACTCCGGTTCAATCCGGAGCTCGACGAAATCGACACGCACGCGCACATTTCGACCGGTCACGACGAAGCAAAATTCGGTGTCGCAGCGGCCGACATTCCGCGCGCCATCGACGCATTTCGATCCGCCAAGCACATCGACGTGGTCGGGCTCACCACGCATGTCGGCTCGCAATTCACGACCACCGACGAATACTTGAAAGGCGCTCGCGCGTTGTTCGGGCTGGCGCGCAATATGTGCAACATGCACGCATTAACGCCGCGTTTTCTCGATGTCGGCGGAGGTTTTGGCGTTGATTACGGAACCGGCGGAGTCACGCCGCCTGCCGACTTCATTCGCGCCGCACGCAAAGCGCAAGGCGAGCTCGGCTTCGGTGACATTCCACTTTTCATCGAGCCTGGCCGATCGCTCGTTGCCGCACATGGCGTCGTGGTCTCGAGCGTCATTCAATCCAAAGTCACCGCCGCACGACGTTGGCTCATGATCGATGCGGGCATGAACGATCTGATACGACCCGCGCTCTATCAAGCGCTGCATCGCATCGTCGACGTCGCCTCTGGCTCAGGAAGCAATTCTGAAAAAAGCAGAACGAGCTGGCGTGTCGTCGGTCCCGTGTGCGAGAGCTCCGACGATTTCGGATCGCATGATCTGCCAGAAAAACAGCCAGATCGTGTCGCGATCTTGGATGCGGGTGCTTACGGGTTCACCATGGCGAGCCAATACAACGGACGCTCACTCGCCGCAGAGGTGTTCTTGCGCAACGGCTCGATCGCGCATGTACGCGCCGCGTCGACCACCGCCGCGTGGGTGAAATCGCGCCTCGACTCTTGAAGTTATTTGTCGGCGCGCTGCATGACGCCGCGAATTTCGAGCGGGATCAATTGATAGCCTTCAGCGGCCGCGAGCAGGCCGGCGTTCGGTGCGAGCTCGGTGAGAAAATCACGCGCGTAGGGAGTGCCGGCTAGACCCAAAACCCGCGTGACCAACCGCGGAATGGCGCGTGCGATCGCGTCGCGTGCTTCACGCTCATCGCCGAGGTCGACACATGCATCATGCAACGCCAAGAACACCGGCGCTTCGTTCAGCAAGCTCGGTGAGCCTTCATCTAGAAGTGCCGCGGCTCGGCGAGCGACCTCGCGCGCCTTTTCTTTGTCGCCACACGCGCGCTCGCACTCCGCCCAAAAACCGAGTGCGACCGGAACGACGTCGAGCATTTTCGTGGCTTGATAACCGGCAGCTGCAGTCTTCAAAAGCACACGTGCTTGCTCCGCGCCGGTGCTGGTTCCGCTGCGTAAGAGCTCGAGGCCGCGATAAAAAAGCACGCCGAGCGTTGCGCGGTCGTGCGGCACCCAACTGCCGGAAGCCGCTAAATCTGCGGTGGCTCGTGGCTCCTCGAGTAATTTGTCGAGCGCAGGATCGGCGCCGAACGTTGCCGTCCAACAGAGCAAATTCATCTGTCCGTGGCGAACGGTTCCGGGCGACCCGATGGCTTGCGCGAGCGCGATGCCGCCTTCGATCGCGACACGTGCTTCGGCGCGTGCACCAACGGTCGTCAGCGCGAAACCGACGTTGATCGTGAGCGTGGCCTCGCGTGTTTTGAGCCCGGCTTCACTTGCTGCGCGCGCTGCGCTTCGGCGTGCCTCGAGCGCCGCACCGACATCGCCGCGCGCCTGACGAACGACCGCGAGCGTTTGCCAAGCGTCGACTGCAGCGCTCGCCAATCCTTGTTGTTGCGAGATCGTGAGCAAGTGGTCGGCGACCTCGGCGGCTTTGTCGAGCTCACCACCGAACGCATAACGCGCCGCGAGCGCCGCCGCGCAACGCGCTTCTTCGTCGGTCAATCCGGCGGAGTTGGCTTCGCGCTGAACTTGGTCGAGCTTGGCGCTCGTCTCTTGATCGCCGCCGCATGCGTCCTCGTAACGAAGGCGGGCGCCGCGAGCACGAAGCTCACTAGCTGTATCATGCACGGATTCTTCCATTGCACGAACTGCGGTGTCTCGTTCGCCGGCGCGAGCGTCGAGGCGGCTCCACGCTTCGTCGAGAAGCTGCGCGCGCGCAAATGTCGTCGGGCGATCCGGCGCGAAAACCAGCGCTTTTTCCGCCATGGAAACCGCATCTGCCAATGCGTGCGCGGCGAGGGCGCGGCGTGCGGCGCGTTCCAAGTAGACGGCGGCCTCTTCGCTTTTTCCGCCGAGCTCGAGATGCCGGGCGATGGTGCCGTCGTCTTCGCCGACCTTTGCGAGCCAACGCCCGACGTGCGCGTGACACTCGCGGAGCATCTCGTCGCCCAAAGATGCGTACGCAACCTCGCGCATGATCGCGTGCTTGAACGCCCACTCGCGCGTGTTTTTGAATCGGCTGGTTGCTTGCTCGTGAACGATGTCGGCGGCGGCGAGCGCGCGCAATCCGTCGTTCGCGTCGCCCATGCCGAGTGAGTTGAGACCCGCATCCCAACCCGACAAACCGAAGACCGAAAGCTTTGCTGCTGCCTCGCGTGCGTTGTCGTCGAGTGCGTCGAGGTGCACTTGCATCGCGGCTTCGATGGTCGGCGCGGAAGTGGCGTCGCGACCTTGTGCCGCCAAACGCGCCAATTCTTCGGCAAAAAGCGGTGATCCGCCAGCTTGTCCGGCGATGACATCCGCGAGCTGATCACCGGCGGCGCCCGGCGCGTGCTCGCCGAGCATCGCTTTCGCGATCGTGCGAACGTGTTTTTTCGAAAGCGGACGAAGCTCGATGCGCGAATGATCGCGTCCGCCGAATCGTTCCGGATCGTCGCGCCACAGGCCCGGGCGTGCGGTCATGAAAACCCAAAGCGGAAGATCGGCGGCGCGCGCGAGCAAGTGATCGATCCACTGCATCGATTCGGCGTCGGCCCATTGTGCGTCTTCGATTCCGATGACGAACGGTGTTTGTCGGGCGACGCGCACACCCATTTCGGTGAGGGTCATCCACAAAGCGTCGCGAGCTGCGCGTGCGTCGGCGAGGGCGGGCAAGGGCTCGTTCGCCATGAGACGCGCGAGCATTTCGCGTGGGTCGCGACCGTCCGTAGAATCGACGCCGTCCAAGATCGTGGTGCTTGGTCGTTCGATCGGCAGCGCAGTTGGTGGTGAGCTCGTGCGTTGGTTGCGCGGGCCGAGCAGCGCCTCGGTCGCGATGAGCGCGTCCTCTTTCGTTGCGCCTTTCATCACGCCGGCGAGACCGCGCGCAATATCAGCTGCAACGCCAAACGTGTGCGATTTACCGAACGTTTCGCATCGGACCAAAACGATACGCGGCGCAGCAGCATGCGACGCGACACGCAGAAGTGCTTCGCGACGCAAGCGCGTTTTGCCGATTCCGGGGACGCCGGTAACGGTGGTGATGACCGGCGTTTCGTCGTCGATGCACCGCTCGAATGCGCCGAGCACTTGCGCGAGCTCTGCTTCGCGACCGACGAACGGTGCGCCGCTCACGCCTTCGCGTCGTCCGCCGGTTGCATTTCCGACGAGCGCCGCGCCGCTTTCGCTTATTTGAAATTCGTAGCGACCGCGGGCGAGCTCACTCGTGGTGGTGTCCGCCAGAACGGTTCCGCGCGTGGCGTCGCGTGCGAGCGCTGCTGCGCGGTCGACGACCTCACCGCTTGGACGCGTGCGATCGATGCGCGTGCGTCCGGTGGCGACGCCGACCGATGCGTTCGTGCGCGCGAGCCTCAACGCGAGATCGATCGCGCGTGAGGCTTCGTCGCCGAGTGCTTTGCGTGCGCCCAAGTGCGCGACGATCGCGTCGCCGCCGAGCTCGGTCGCGTCGGCACCGCGAGCCCGCAAATGCGCCAAAAGACGCTCGCGCGGAGCACCCTTCGGGACGTGGGTCGCCAAAATCGAAGTCACCAAACGCGAGCCACCGCCCGATGGAATCGAAACGCCCGACGTCGGCGCTTGGCTCATCGGCGCCTCGTCCTCGAAGACGCGTGTGACGAGCGCACCATGCTTTGCGAGATCCGCCGAGAGGGCGCGCAAGCGATCTGCGACGTGCTTCGCGCTCGGAGGACGATCGCTCGGGTGCGTGGCAATGAGCTCGCACATCAATTCGTCGAGCGCGAGCGGCACCTCGGGAATCACCTCCGACAAACGCGGCGCCGGCGTCGTGACGAGCCTCGCCAAAATCGCGATTGGTGTCGGGCCGACATGCGGAGGACGACGCGCGATCATTTCGAAGAGCGTTGCGCCGAGCGCGTAGAGATCAGCGCGAGCATCGACCTCACCGTCACCGCGCGCTTGCTCGGGCGCCATGTACGCCGGTGTTCCGATGATCGCACCTGTACGCGTGAGCTTTGCGTCGTCTGCGGAGGCGACACCGAAATCGACGAGCTTCGCTAAAAGTGCCGTATTTTCCCGGCTTCCGACGAGGATCACGTTCGACGGCTTCACGTCGCGATGGACGATGCCCGCCTCGTGCGCGGCGTTGAGCGCGTCTGCGATTTGTGCGGCGACGTCCAAGCACTGCGATAAATTCAGAGGCGCGCGTTTCTGCCGTTGCGCGATGTCCTCGCCCTCGAGCCATTCCATCGCGACGTAAGGCTGACCTTCGTCGAGCTGACCGAACGCAACGACGCGCACGATTCCGGGATGTACGAGGCCCGCAAGCACGCGCCCTTCACGGTTGAAGCGCGCTTCTTCGCTTGCGTCGACGCCCGGAATGGCGATGACCTTGAATGCGACCGGCGCACCCGTGACGGTGTCGAGTGCGCGGTACACGATGCCGACACCGCCGCGCCCGACCTCGCGCTCGATGACGAATCGTCCGCCGACACGCTCTTCTTTGATCGTCGTGGTCGACGTGGTCACGTGACCCGAGCTCCCCTCTTACTCAGTCCAATAATGAAGATCTCGTAGCTTACGCTGCGGGTCCCCTCGGGGCGAATCAGACGTTCGGTCTCGAAGACTTTTCTCGTTTCCTTGCGAGCGATCTCCATGTCGGGGCCCATGAAAATCTTCCCGACGAACGAGCCGCCGGGCTTCAGCGTTTCTGC
>JBDTFL010000727.1:0-5433 GCA_039937955.1 Polyangiaceae bacterium
CATGCTGCGTCGGATTTTCGAGACGGTGCGTCGACCCAAAGAACGACGGCAAGCGCACCGACGCCCGCCGCGCCGATCCATGCGCCGAGCGCGACGGCATCCCAAACGTGCACCTGAGATTTGTCACCGCTGCAGTCGGTGCTTCCGCTGGTGCATGCGGTCCGTGCGTCGGTTTGTGCTCCGCCCGCGACGAGAAACGATCCGATTCCTGCGCCCACCAAAACCACGGCGCCAGCGGTCGCTAAAATAGCGGGAACATAATTTCGTTTCGACGAGCCGTTTGCGGCGGGTTCTTCGTCCGTTGGCGCATCTACGGATTTTGGCGGAGCTTGAGTGAGCGACGGCAACGTGATCGCGATCGTGACTGAATCGCGCTCTTGCAGATTCAGCTTCTTCGAAAAGGGTGCGCGACCGTCAGCCCGTGCCTCAATGTCGTGCGCGCCAGTGTCGAGTCGTACGTCTTCGGTCAAATCGGTCACGACCGTCGAGTCGATCCGAACCTCGAGGTTCTTCGCGTCGTTTGGAACCGTGAGCTTCACTTTCGGAACGCGCGCTTCGAGATCAGCACGCGGCTCACGCACCGCTTCTTGAACCTCCGAATTTTTCTCCGCGCGGGCGAGCAAATCCGCAGCCGTGTAGTCGGACAACGCGGCGGCGTTTTGGTGCAGATTGCTTTCGCAAAGCGCGATGTGAAATCGCAGACCCGCGGTCATCTTGATCGCCGATGCGCGGTGAATCTCGGCGAGCGCAACGTCCCATTTTCCCGCGGTTTCGTCGGCCTCGGCCTGTTTGAAGAGCTTTCGCGCCGATTCGATTTCGGCGGCCGACGGATCGGCGTGCGCCACGCTCATCATCGACATGCACGTGGTGAGCGTGCACGTCACGACGCACGTCACGCCCCGGAGTCGCTTGATCATTTCTGAGCGCTGGTAATTTCCGGGTGAGCCGGCGTCCAAGACGAGCTGAGCTCGGGCCACGCGGAGAAAGCGTGCTCGAACATCGCGCTGCGATCGCGATCGGCGACGTGACGATTGGAGCCGGGTGCAGGCGGCGCAGGATCCGGGATGCCGCCGCCGAGTCCACCGAGCCCGCCCAAGAGGCCGCCGCACTGGCTGCCGCAGCTACCGGTGATGCATTGAAAAATTCCGAGCGCTTCGCCGACGCCCGAGCCGCCGCTACTGGTGCAACCGAGGAGACACGACGGATCGATTCCGCCGCCACCACCGCCACCGCCACCTTCGCCGCCGATTCCACCCAAATTGAAGCAGGTCGTTGCGACGCACGTGAGAACGGCTTGGCACGACGGATCGGTCAGGCACTGCGTGACGTCGGGGCCGCATTGCTGAGCGACGCACGTTCCGCATTGAATCAAGCCGGTTCCGGCGTCGACGACGGGCGGCGCAGAGTCGACGACCGCGACGTCGGGTAACGAGACTTGGTCAGTGATGGCGTCGGTGATGCCGGCGTCGGTCACTGCGACGATGTCGTCGTCGAGCGGGCCGCGGCTGCCGCAAGCTCCGAGAACAGCCGCGAGAAAAAAGGCGACGAGAACGAGGAGGAGGGTGCGCTGCATGGCGCGAAAACGTACTACGGTTCGCTCTCAAATGGCAGACGGTCTCCTCACTCTTTCGAGCCCCGCTGAGCTCCGTGAGGCGTGCGATTGGGCGCGTAAACATGGCCCGGTCGGCTTCGTTCCGACGATGGGCGCGCTCCACGACGGGCATCTCGCGCTCGTGAAAGAAGCGAAAAAAAAAGCCTCATTCGTGATCGCGTCGGTGTTCGTGAACCCGACGCAGTTTGGCCCGAACGAGGATTTTTCGCGTTATCCGAGAGATATCGACGGCGACCGCACGAAGCTTGCGGCAGCTGGTTGCGGGCTGCTGTTCGCTCCCGAAACGAACGACATGTATCCAGCAGGCGACGAGACGCGCGTGCGCGTCGGAGCGCTGGCCGACGTGCTCGAGGGCGAGTTTCGTCCTGAGCATTTCGAAGGCGTGGCCACGGTCGTGACGAAATTATTTTCGATGGTCGGTCCGTGCACGGCGGTGTTCGGTCGCAAGGATTATCAGCAGCTCCAAGTATTGAGGCGCGTCACGAAAGACCTATTTTTACCGATTGAAATCATCGGCTACAAAATCGTGCGCGAGACGGACGGCGTGGCCATGAGCTCGCGCAATGCGTATTTGTCGGCGGCGGATCGTGATCGCGCGCGCGGACTTTCGCGTGGTCTCTCCGCGGCTTGGAAATCATTTTCGGGCGGAGAAAAATCAGCGAGTGTTTTGCGCAACGCGACGATGTCGGAGGTCCTTCGCGTCGCCGATTCGATCGATTACGTCGCGGTCTCCGATGCCGACTCGCTTCAGCCCATTTCCGAAAATGTCGGCCCGCGCGCCTTGGTGTCGATCGCATGCCGCATCGGAAAAACAAGGCTGATCGACAACGTGGTCCTCGGCGAGGATCCCGATCCGCTCGCTGTATGAGTCAGACATTCTGCCGGTCATCGAGCCGAGCATGGACGCGCGCGCGGTGAGCAGATAAGCCTCTTCGGATGTCGGGGCGTTTCGTAGTCATCGAGGGGATCGACGGAGCGGGAACCACGACGCAGGTGGGCCGGCTCGTCGATCGTCTTCGCAAAAAAAATATCCCAGCGCGCGGAACACGCGAGCCGAGCGACGGCCCGATCGGCACGCTCATTCGCCAAGTTCTCGCCGGCCGCGTCGTCGTCCCAGGCGGACGCGCTCCGGGATGGGCCACGATGGCCCTGCTTTTTGCGGCAGATCGCGTCGATCACGTCGAAGCAGAGATCGAGCCCGCGCTGGCAGTTGGTGCGGTCGTCATCTCCGATCGCTACGACGCGTCGAGCCTCGCATATCAAAGCGTGACGAGCGGTGGTGGTGGTGACGTAGCCGTAAAATGGATCGCCGAAATCAATCGCCAAGCGCGTCGTCCTGATCTGACCATGGTGCTCGACGTCAGTCCCGACATTGCCGGTGCCCGACGTGAAGCGCGCGGCGAGCCGTCGCAGCTTTACGAGCAGAACGAAACGCAACGGGCATTAGCTGTATTCTACAAGGACTTGGCGCGGTATTTACCGCAAGATCGCATCGTTTTGATCGACGCATCAGGAACCGCCGACCAAGTCGAAGAGGCGATTTACGCGGCGTACAAAGCGGCGTTTCCGGTCTAACGACTGGGCGCCTGCGCGTAGCTCGGCTTGCCGAAAAGTTGCGCCGATTCGCGCGCGGCGGCATTTGTTGGAAGGTGATGATCCGAAAACCGCTGATCCTGCTCGCGCTCGCTTCGATGTTGGCCTGCGGATCGACGACGCCCGCTCCGAAATCCTCGACGCCGGACGCGAAAGCTTCGACGACGACGACCGCGTCGAGCGAGCCAAAGTCGGGCTCGGATGCTGCCCCGACGATGACGCTTCATCGCGCCGAGCTGCATCGCATCGTCGCGAGCGGGCTCGGCGCTTTCTTGTCGCGCGTTTCGCTCGACGATCATCCGGCCAAAACGCCCGACGGAAAGTTCATCGGCTTTCGCATCGCCGCGCTGCAAGGAAATTCCTGGAAGGGTGTCGATCTGAAACCCGGCGACATCGTCACCAAGGTGAACGGATTCCCGATCGAGCATCCCGAGCAAGCACTCGAAGTTTTTCAATCACTCGACGTCGCAAGTGAATTGCGCGTTGGTGTCGAACGCGACGGCGTTCCGCGCGAGCTGCGTTACGCGATAGTCGATCCCTGACTTGCCGCTAGCTCGAGCCACGCTGATAACCGAATGACCGGCTCACCGTTGGCGCGCTGCGCAGCGATCGCGAGCGTCGACGAATCGAGCTGAATATTTGCGCCGCCGATCTCGCGTAGAGACTCGAGCGCGCTTGCGAGATTTCCTCGCGAATTCGGCTCGATTTCGGATCGCAACGACGTGACCGCCTCGAGCCAAATTTCGTTCGTCGATCGATCGACGCGCAAAATAGTTTGAAGCGACGGATGCCCAGCGCGCGCGAAGAGCGAAGACGCCGCGTGGGTTTTTTCGTCGAGCGCGATGCGTTCGATCGCGCGGGCGGTCCACGTGTCTACCGCACCGCCATCATCCTCGATGCGGAGGCGCGTCGCGTTTTCGTCGCTGTCGTTCGTCTCGTCGGTGCGAGTGATGGGCGCGGCAGGCTCGACGGTCGTTGGCCATTTGAGCGTCATCAGCGCGCGACGCGCGTCAACTGCGCCACCGGGTCGGTTCTTCGGATCCTCATCGAGCATCGTCAAAACGAGCTGATCGTGACGCGCTCCGAGATCGCGATGCGCGCCACTCGGCAGACGTCGCTTCTCGATTTCCACGCCCGCCGAATTTCCCGTCAGCATTTCGAAGAGCATCGCGCCCACGCCGTAGACGTCGCTCTCTACCATCGCCGGTTCGCCTCGTCGTTGCTCCGGGCTCATGTACGCGAGCGTTCCGATGACGCCGGCCGTCGCGGTTGCGGAGAGATCTCCGAGATGCGCGACGCCGAAATCGCCGAGGCGGGTGACGCCGGCGCCGTCGAACAAAACATTCGCGGGCTTCACGTCGCGATGAAGAATTTCGAGGCGATGCGCTTCGGCGAGCGCGCTCAAAACCGCACATGCGATCTCGACGGCACGCGCCGGCGTAATCGTCTGCCGCGCCATCATTCCTTCCAGCGTCCCGCCGCTCATCCACTCCATGACGAGCGCGGGACCGTCCGGAAAATAGTCGCGCATGGGCACCACGTTCGGATGGTCGATCGCCTGAAGTGCCTTTATTTCTCGCTCGAATCGCATCAGCGCGTCTCGCCCGCCACCGCGCGCTTCGTTGGCGAAGAGCTTCATTGCCACCGTTTCGTGGCGCACGACATCGGCGCATTCGAGCACGCGCGCGCTCGCGGTAGAGGCCACGAGCCTCACGACGTCATAACGACCGAACAAGCGCGACTTAGTTTGGACGGGCATCGTCGCCGGGGTTGCGTCGAGCGAAACGCCCCCGAGCTGCGTGAGCTCTTCGTTCGCTTCGCGCGCCGCGGAAGTCAGACCCATGCGCTCGAGCGCCTGCGCGAGGAGCGCGAGCGATGCCGCTCGTTCTTTGGCTGCTCGCGGAATCGATTGCAGAGCGCGCGTTGCGGCTTCATTTTTTCCATAACGCAAAAGCAATCCACCGAGAGCGAGCGCCGCGCTCCAATTTTCGGGCGAACGTTTGAGCGCAACGTCGAGCAGCCGCGCCGCCTCTGCGGGCTCACCATTCTCTTCCAAGATTTCTGCGGCACGAGTGGCGTCTCCTGCACGACTCCAGGCCATCGCTGCGTCGCGCGAATTCTTCCCGGCCTCGTACAAACGCGCCGCCCACGCATGATCGCCGCGATGCGAAAGTCGATCGGCGCAACGCTTGGCGGCCAGCTCGATCTCGACCACGCGATCGAATGCC
>JBDTFL010000728.1:0-11432 GCA_039937955.1 Polyangiaceae bacterium
GAAGCTCGGGACACGTTGCAGTCATCAACGACGTCACGAGCACGCACGTTACTGTCGTCCAACAAAACGTACCGGGCGAGCCGACCGGAACGTACGCGCGCTCGTCGGCAAAATGTTTTCTGCACGCAACGGCGAACAGCACCGCGTGCCTGCACATGGATAATGGCGCTTATTGCGGACAATCTGCGGCATTTCCGCGCGGCACCGAAGGCACTCTGTACACGTGCAAAGATCACTACGTGAGCAAGCGTCTCACGTGCGGCACCGGATGCATCGTCGTCAGCGGCGGAAACGACAAGTGTCACGTACCGAAGCAGGCGTTCGATGCGCCGGCCGATGTCGAGGACGGCTCCGACGACGAGCCTATCGACAGAGCAGAATGACGCATCGGCCCGTTTAGAATCTCCTGCTGACCTTGCGCGTTTCGTGCGAAAACGCGTTTCGTGAAAGAAGCGATCGAGATCACGACGTTCAAGCTCGTCCCCAAATGCACGGTCATGAAGTTCGTGGCTGCCAACAAGGACATCAACGTTTGGCTCGCCAAGCAGCCGGGATTTCGGTCCCGCCGCATCGGAGCCCTCGACGACGGATCGGTCGTAGACGTTTTGCTTTGGGACTCAGCAAAGCAGGGAAAAGACGCTGCCGATCGGATCGTTGAAGAAACGAAAAGCTCGATCGTCCACGCGCTGATCAACCAGCGCACGGTGGTTTGGCAAATCGCAGAAGTGAAACACTCCATCTAGAACGCACGCACGCGCTCGCGTTGCGCGCGGTCAGCCTGCTCGGAAGAGCGCCGCGACCATGTCGACGACGGCGCGAATGCGAGGGACTTTTTTCAAATCCGGATGCACGACCATCCAGCCGGATCCATGTGCGACGATCGGCGAGATCGAGCGAAGATCAGGATAGAGGATCAACGCAGCGCGGCTCGGCACGACCGCTAATCCCAAGCCTGCTGCGGCCGCTGCGACGATCACCTGCATGCTCGGCGCCGCGAGCGCGACGGTCGCTCCGCGAAATGCATTCGCGCACCATTCCGCTGCGGGATGTCGACCGGAGTAGACGAGCACGTCGTGACCGGCGAGCACGTTGGGATCTGCGGGAGCTCCACGCCGACGAAGGTACGCGTCGCTTGCATAGAGAATGAACGGCTCGTCGCCGAGCTTCTGCGCAATGAGCCTGTCGGGCGTTGGTCGATACCCTTTTGGTCGAAAACGGATCGCGATATCGGCTTCGCGTCGCAGCAAATCGGTCTCCACGTTCGAGAGCACGAGCTCGATCGTGATGCCTGGATATTTCATGCGAACTTGCGGCAACGCGTTGACCAAAAACGCACACGCAATGAGCTCGGTCGACGCAATGCGAACGACGCCTTCGAGGTCGCGTTCCTTTGCGGTTGCGTGCAATGCGAACTCGGCGGCCGTGTCTTCCATCGTCGTCGCCGCGGCGAGGAGCGTCTCGCCTTCTGCCGTCAGATGAAGTCCCTCCGGCGTTCGAGCAAATAGACGAATGCCGAGCGAAGCCTCGAGCGCCGCGAGACGTCGTCCACATGTGGGCTGCGTGACCTGCAACGGCACCGCGGCCGCCGACAAGCTTCCGGCGCGCGCGATCGCCAAAAAAAATCGCACGTCGTCCCAGCTCGGAATCGCACGGAGAAGCGTCTCGCGATCCGATCGCGGTTTGTTCGGTTTTTTACGGGGATTCGTCATGGCTATGCATTTGTGTATGGCCCTTCATCGCATTCGATGGGTATCGCGGGGCGCGCCGCCACGTCACTCTCACTGGACAGCAGTACCTCACCGCGCGCGTGCGTGCGGTCCTTCAGCACGTAGATCCAGAAAGAGCACACACATGCGTCGATCCATTCTTGGTGTTGGTGTCAGTCTCATTTTCGTTGGCGCCATTTCGAGCACCGCCTGCAGCAGCAGCAGTAACTCGAGCACGACCGATGGAACCGACAGCGGCGCAGCGAACGACAGCGCGACGAGCTCCGATGGCGCGACCAACGATTCTGCAACGGGCGGCGACGGCGGCAAAGGTCCGCTCGGCTTCACGCCATCCAATGTCGATCTCAGCGGAATCGATCTCACGACGGTCGGTGATTTCATCGTCGACAACGACGAGTGCACGATCGACACGAACGATCTTCTCGCGTCGTGTGGAAATGGCGGTGGCCTGCTCGGGTTCAAAGTCGCTACGCAAAGCGACGGCAGTGAGGTCGCCGTGTACGTGGCCAAATCGATGAACATCTTGGCCGGACAAAATCTCACCGTAACCGGCGCGCGTCCGCTCGTTTTCATTGCGCTCGGATCGATCACGATCACCGGCACGCTCAACGCGAATGGCAAAGGCGACGTTGCCGTCGCAGGCGGCGCAGCGGCATCGGAGACGAATTTCGTACATGGAAACGGACCGGGCGGCGGCGCAGCGGGACCTGCAACGGCGGGCGGCGGCGGCGGATCGTATTGCGGAACCGGCGGAATCGGCGGCGCAGAAAGCGGAACCCCGGCCGTTGCGACGGCAGCTTACGGATCGCCAACCATCACACCACTCGTCGGCGGATCGTCGGGCGGCGCAGGTGAAGGAACTTCAGGTACGGGCGGCGGCGCGATTCAGCTCGTGGCTGGGATCTCGATCACGATCGACGCGACGGGCCTCATTCAAGTCGGCGGCGGCGGAGGAGCGTTCGGCGGCATCAGCGGACAAGAAGCGAACGGCGGCGGAAGCGGCGGATCGATCTTGCTCGAATCCCTCGCCGTGTCGATCTCCGGAACGCTCGCATCGAATGGTGGTGGTGGCGGAGCAGGTACTGCTGAGGGTGTTGGCAGCGCACCTCCGGACGATCCGGGTGGCGCCGATTCGCTCGCGAGCGCGACAGCAGCAGCAGGCGGAAAAAAAGGGGTCGGACCGTCATCCGGTGGCGACGGCAGCGCGGGCGCATCGATCGTCGGAGCTGCAGGAGCATTCACTGCAGCAAATGCAGCGGGTGCCGGTGGTGGTGGTGCAGGCCGAATTCGAATCAACACGAAGACGGGCTCGGCGACATTGAGCGGAACGATTTCACCGGCGACTTCGACGGTGTGCGCAACGCAGGGAACCGTTCACCCGTGATACGTTCGCGTCGTGTCGAGCGACCCGACCAAGCCGAGCGGAGGCATCGCGACTGACGCGAGCGCCTCTGCGACGGGCTCGAAGATCGGAACGTGGATCAAAGAAAAATATTTTCTCGAGCACGTGCTCGGCGAGGGCGGCATGGCGATCGTCTATGCGGCCACGCACCGAAACAAAAAACGGTTCGCAGTAAAAATGCTGCGGCCCGAAATCTCCACGATGAGCGACGTGCGCACGCGTTTCTTGCGCGAGGGCTACGTCGCCAACACGGTCGATCATCCTGGCGTCGTTGCAGTTCTCGACGACGACATCGCCGCCGACGGCTGCGCATTTCTCGTGATGGAGCTGCTCGAAGGCAGCAGTGTCGAAGATCTTTCCATTCGCGCGGTTGACGACAAGCTTCCGCAACACGTCGTGCTCGGCGTGGCGCATCAACTGCTCGACGTGCTCGTCGCGGCCCACGCGAAGAACGTCGTGCATCGCGATTTGAAGCCGGCGAATTTGTTCATCACGCGATCAGGATCGCTGAAAGTGCTCGATTTCGGCATCGCCCGCATTCGCGAAGCCAACCTCACGAACGCCACGCAAACCGGACACGCGATGGGAACGCCCGCGTTCATGGCGCCCGAGCAAGCGCGCGGCAAGGCGAGTCTCATTGGTCCGCGCACCGATCTTTATTCGGTCGGCGCGACGATGTTCTCACTTCTCGCCGGCGTCGACGTTCACCAAGGAGAGACTGCCCAAGAGGTCGTGTTCGAAGCGGGATCGAAGCCCGCGCGTTCGCTCGTAACGGTGATGCCGAATGCGCCCGCCTCGATCGTCGCCATCGTCGATCGCGCGCTTGCGTACGATCCCGACCAGCGTTGGGAAGATGCTGCCGCGATGCGCGATGCCGTCGCAAAAGCGTTTTTGGATTTGATGGGCGAACCGATCTCGCCGACCGTGCTGATGGGGCCGTCGCTTCCGCGAATTCGCATCGCGGCGTCGCACCCAGATCTCGCTGCGCAACTTGCGGACGAGTCGGCGCGCACCATGGCGCTTAAGATCGAAGAGTCCGCGCAAACGCTCGCCGCGCCGATGGCCGTCGCGAAGACCACGCCCAACGTCGGTCACACGACCGAGCAGCCCGTGTCGTCGACTGCAAATCCTTCGACGACATCGCAAACCCCGAGAAATCACGGTCCGATCGCGTTCGCCGTGTTTGGTGGAATTGCGCTGGTTGGGATCGTCACAGGAATTTCCGTGATGTCCTCGAAGACGAAGGCCGTCGAACCACCGCCGGTCGTCTCTGAAATGCCGCCGCTGATCGCCAGCACGCCGTTCGCATCGGCATCTGCAACGACGCCAACGCAGCTCGCGAGCATTGCTCCCCCGCAAGCGTCGGCAACGGCTTCTGCTCCTGCAACGACCTCGCGTTCACGAACGCCCACCACCAAAACGACGAGCCATCCGCGGAGCTCGGACTTCGATCGCCGATGACTCGCAAACGCTTCGCAGTATCTTTTTTCTGTCTTGGGCTCGCTCTGGTTTCGGCGCCTGCATATGCGCAATCGGCCAACGCTGGCATCGCGTCGCAATTGTTCGACGCCGGTCGCGATCTCATGAAGAAGGGCGACTTCGTGAACGCATGCCCGAAGCTCGCGCAGAGCGCCACCCTCGAGCCGCGCCTTGGTACATTCGGACGCCTCGCAGAATGTGAGGAAAAAATAGGGCATTTGGCAGCCGCGCGCGGTCATTGGAACGATGCGGTCGATCTCGCGCATGCGCAAAAAGACGATCGCGCGCAGCATGCCGAAGACGAGCTGAAACGCGTCGACGCGCTGGTTCCGCGTGTGCTCGTCACGATGACGGCGCCGCCAGCGAATCTGTCACTCTCGCTCGACGACGTCGCGATTGGTGCGGCGAGCATCGGCGTCGCGCTTCCGATCGACCCTGGACATCACACCATCACTGCGTCTGCGCCCGACAAAACGCCGTGGGCGACGAGCATCGAAACGAAAGCCGACGGCGCAACGACGAGCATCACGATACCGCCGCTCACCGATTCGAAACCTGTCGTGGCTCCTCCGCCGGTCGTGGAGAATTCGCAGCCGTTGCCGCAGGCCGTACAGGACCCGCGCCCCGATCCGCCAACGTCGCGACCGCTCGCAACCGTCGGAGTCGTCACTGCGATCGTCGGCGGTGCGTTCATCGCAACCGGCGCTGTTCTCGGGGTCGTCGCAAATTCGAAAGCGAGCAAATCGTACGACGATGGCTGCTCCAAAAATGGAATGTGCCCGGCCGGTGCTGCCGCTTCTGAGCACGATTCTGCGCGGACATTTGCGGGCATTTCGACGATCACGTTCATCGGTGGCGGCGTGCTCGTCGCGGCAGGTGCGGTCCTGTTCATCGTCGCGCCGAAGAAAGCTCAATCATCGGCGCTGCTCGTTGGTCCGGCGGGCATCGGAGGCACGTGGTGATCACGATGCGCATGACGCGAAGCGCGCTCACCTCGATCGGCGGGCTCATCGCGTTGGCGGGTTGCTCGACGATCTTGTCCATCGAGCCCACGCAAGTGACTAGCGGCGACGGCGGAGCCAACAACATCGTGAACAATGGCCCAACGCCGCCATTTTCGAGCGATTGCGCGTCGGCCATCAACTCGATCGATCCGAACGGTGACGAAGCAAATGCGATCGCCGCCGACGACAACGGCGTTTTTTGGGCAGCTCCACGCGACGCGTCGACGAGCCAGGTTTTTGCGCTCGTCGGCGGTGTTCAAAGCACGGTCAGCAGGTACAACCCGAACGACAGCACCGAAAGCGAGCCGACCGTTCTCGGCCTCGCGCTCGATTCGACCCACCTCTATTGGGCGTCATGGGACACCTACAACGGCGCGAACGGAACGGCGCATCTTCGTGAGTGGTCACGCACGGACGGCACGATCGTCGAAGCAGATTTGAGCGCCGCTGGAACGGGAGTGAGCGAGATCACGATCGCGAGCGGTAACCAAAAGCTGTTCTACGCGAACTGGCGCACACAAGGTCAGCACGCGAATTTGCTTTCCATCAAGGTGCCGTTCACTGCAGGTCAAAAGCCCTTCATCGAATCGGGAGGCGAACAATCACCGCTTCATTTTGCGAGTGATTCCGACGCTGTCTACTTCGACGAAGCAACCGACGATCTCGAAAATCCCGATGAGCTCTCGCTCGCATCCGCGACGTTGGGTGGCGCCAACGAGATCGAGGTGAGTGCTCACGACATCGAAGATTTGGTCGTCGGCGCATCGAGCCGCGTGTATTGGGCGCAGACGAGCGACAACGAAATTCAGATGCACACCGTTGATCGAGCGGCGAAAACCGAAACGTTCACCACCGCGATTCCGTATCCGCAGCTGCTCGCGTACGACGGCGATCATCAAATGCTTTATGTGATCAGCGTTTCGACGAGCAACGTGTGGAGCTTGCAGCGCATCTCGACCACCGACGCGAATCCGCAGCCGGTGATGTGCGTCGACAATCTCACCGACTCGAGCGCGCTCCAGTATTGGAATGGCCACGTCTATTTCAGCGGTGTGTCGAAGAGCGCGTCGGGCTTGTTCGATTTGACGATCAAGTAAGCTACGAGGCAGGCTTCTGAAACTGCTGCAAAACAAGGGTGATCGCAGCGATCATCACGCCAGCGGTGAGCGGTGGTCCCGACAACAAAAAACCCGCGGGCCCCATCGCAACGACACACGGAAGCGCGGGACCGAGTGCGATCAAGACGACTGCTAGTGGCGTCGACTTCTTCTGCACGATGAGCCGCACGCCTGCCCAAAATGCAACGAGGCCGAGCAGCGTGAGAAGCGCGCTCACGACGAGGCGCGTTCCGATCGCTTGATCGGCGCTCACGATCGCAGCGCGCGCTTCGTTGGCGTCATTCGCATTTCGAAAACGTGCGCGTTCGCTCGCGGGAACCAGCGCCGGCGTGAACGACCAGGTCGCAAGCTCGTCTGCGGTTTCGCGAATGGCAGACGTCTCCGCGCCGGCGGTTACGACGGGCGGCCTCGAGTCAACGACGAGCGCGAGCCAACCGACCGCGAAGAGAAGAGAGACGACGAAGCCGCGCCCGAGGACCATCGCGCGAAGATCGTTCTCGCTCGATCGCGTCACGGGAGCTCAGAACAAAGTCGTTCGTCTGCAGAACACACGCACGTGCACGGAGCGCTCGACGTTTCGTCTTGTTTTTCCCATGCCGCGACGACATCAGGCGGTGGTGGTGTACCCGAGCAACGCAGCGGCACGCGAAGATGACAGTCCGCTCCTTTTGCACTGCAAGCGCTCTCCGCGCCCTCACTCGCTTGCGTGCAATGGAGATCGGCGCGCACGCCCGCGTGATCCGTGCCCGCTCGAGAAGGACCTGTGGCATTCGATGTCGCGTGCGTCGATGGCGACGTGGAAGCGCACGCGGCGAGCATCACGAACAATAACCAGGCGCCCCTGCGAATGCGGATCACGACGGTGCGATTTGCGACCTCCTTCGTCATCGCGTCAGACTACACGAGGGTATTGTCGACGATGTACCCAGTGAGTGAAAGGTTGCGCTCGCATGTCGCTCATTCATCTCGCTTGTTGCAGCGCTCATTGAGATTTTTGAACGACGAACCGACCGCAATGAGAATCGTGGTGCCGGAAATCTTCATGAAAATTTTTCCTCTCGCGCATCGATCTTAACGGCCTCTTTATGCGGACCATCCTACGAAATAAGGGTGCCTCGCGATCCCAGAGCAGCTTCGCCAATCGCGCATCCGTATCGCGATGCCGCGGTCAGGCTCGACAACGAAATGCGCGCCGTCACTTACGGGCGAGCGTTGCTTGCGACGCGATCGTTTCTCGTCGCGTGGTCGATCGCGCGCATCGTCGTCGACGTGAGCTGCCGAAGAATCGACGGGGAAGGACTCGCTGCAGTCTTGCTTTGCGTCACGCTACTGCCGGCGATCATTCGCGATTTTTCTTCGCGTTGATCGATTTGCCGCTTGGCGCGTTCGCCGTTCGCGATGCAGCAGCAGGGCGTGCGCGGAACCATTCGGCGATCCCCTTCATGTTCGGCTCGAAATCTCCGGGCACCGAGAGATTGAGCGCGCCGGCGCGTTTGGCGGTGCGATTTTCGAAATCGTGCGGCGTGCCTCCGGGTGCGATCACCAGCGAGCCCTTCGGCGCGTCGATCCATTCTGCGCCAACGAAGAAGCTCATCGTCCCTTCGATCACGAAAAAAACGTCGTCCTCGTCGTGCTGGTGCGCGCCCGGTCCTCGCGTGTAGGGCTCGAGCCACCACTCCGAGATCGAGTATGCGCTGCGCGTCTCGTCGCCGTCTGCTTTGAAAATGGCGTGAAGCGATCCCATCTCGTACGTGCGGCCAGCGCCCGGAGGCAGAATGACGGGACTTCGTTTTTTCTCACGCGCCATGTCGCGACGAGATTAACACGCCGAATGAGGACGCGCTTCGATGCTCGGGAGCTCACAGGGTGGGTCTCTGTTTCGCACGAAGGACCGAGGCCGAGAACGAAACACCGCTTCGTCGTGATCGCGATGTCATGCATTCTACTCGGCAATTCATGCATAAAACACGATCGCGATGCGTTTCGCGCGCGGCATGGTGGTTGCTGAAGGCGAGGCATGAACAAGAGCAACGTCGCGATCGCAACGCCGTGTGGTGAGCGCTGGGAGAACATGACGCCCGACGCTGGCGGTCGACTTTGCGCGACGTGCGACAAGGTCGTGCACGATCTTTCGACGCTGTCGGAGGAACGCGCGAAACGTTTGCTCGCATCGAAACAAAACCTCTGCGTGCGCTATCTGTTCGACGAGCACGGCAATATTTGGTTCGAGGGCGACCGACCGCCGCTCGCTGCACGACTGCTCAATCGCGCGAAACGAGGCGCGCTCGCCGCCGTTGCGATCGCCGCCCCCCTCGTGTTGCAAGCTTGCATGGGCTCGGCGCCGAACGACTACTACGAGCCGGCGACACCGCTCGACGCGGGCGATGCAGATGCCGGTTACGTCATCGCAAACCCCGACCTCGGGGATGCAAGCACCGACGCCGGCGAAGCAACCGACGACGCGGGCGACGCAGGCGAAGACTTCTCAGACGATGGCGGTGACGGCGGAAGCTGATCGCCGCATCTGCAGTCGCTTTCGGAACGACGCGCTGGAAGAGATGACGCCTAACGCTTAGCCTCGCGCGATGCATGCGCGTGTGGTGCTCGTGATGATTTTCGGCGCGACGGTCGCCTTGGGTTGCTCGCACAAAGATCGCTACGACAACGCACGCGCGATCTTCGCGGACGACATCGAGACGGTGGCCGTGTATGCGCCGCTGCTCGATGCGGCGACGATTCCAGCGAGCAATGCCCGTGACGTGATCGTGCGAATTGCGAGCAACGCCGGCGCCGATCAGATTTGCCAGCGCACGCGGCTCAAGTTTCCGCCGCCGTCGACCGACGTTGTGGACGTGAGCGGTCGCATTTCGACGATCTTCGCGACCCTGCAGAAGAGTTGCTGTGACCATGTCGATCATCCAGACCTCGCTCCGGAAGCTGCAACGCAACTGGCGCAGCAATGCAAAGAGTCGGTCGACAAAGCCGATGTCGATCTCGCGAGCATCGACGCAGAAGCGGTAAAAATAGGCGTTCCCGCACATACGATCCCGAGAATCGACACGGCCGCCGCACAAGCTGCAGACGTGCTCGATCGCGATTTGGTCGCTGCGATTCTTCTCGAAGCCGCGCCCACCGCCGAGGAGACGAAATTCGATGCGGTATGGAAAGATCCGGAAGCGCGAGCAGTCGTCCTCTTGTCGTCATGCGAAGCCGCGCTGAATGCCGACCGAGCGCGAGTGCCGACCGATCCGAAAGGGCTCGCGTACGTGGCGGCTACCGATGTGCAGCGGGCACGCGCCGATTTCACCGGCAAACAATGTGCGATCGTGAAGAGCTATCAAGCGCTCGCTCGCGAGCAGATGTCCGACGTGCAGGCCGCAAAGAAGTCTGGTCCGAATCCGGCGGGCGACGCAGACTTTTGCCAGCGCTGGAAAAATGTCTACGACCCTGCGCAAGCGCCGGCGGCAGTCGCGAGCTTGATCACCGCCATTCAAGCGCGCTGCAAGTAAGACGAGACGCGGCGAGTCGTGTCATGCTTGTGGGTGCCTTCGTTTCGCTCCGCGTGCGCGCTTGCAATCGCTGCGCTCCTCATCGGTTGCGGGCAAGACGCGTCGGAAGAAACGTCGTCGACCGAATCCGCGCTGATCGTCTGCGCGCCCGAAGGCGGTCCACCTCTCGCGCAAGGGATCGACGTCTCACACTACGACGGCACGATCGATTGGAATGCGGTGCAAGGCGGAGGCATCGACTTCGCGATCGCAAAAGCCACCGAAGGCACCACCTTCACCGATCCACAATTCGCGGCAAATTGGGCGGGAATGCAAGACGCCGGAGTGGTGCGCGGCGCATATCACTTCTTTCATCCCGAGCTCGATCCCGACACGCAAGCTGCGTTCGTCGTCTCGACGGTTGGTCCGCTCGCTCCCGAAGACCTGCCGCTCATTCTCGATCTCGAGACCAACGGTGGCGAATCGGAAACGGTCGTCGTCGCCAACGCGCTCACATTTCTCACCGACGTAGAAGCAGCCACCGGTCGCACGCCGATCATCTACACGAGCAACCGCGTCATCGCGACGGTGAGCGGCGGCTCGCCGAAGTTCGCGCATTATCCGCTCTGGGATGCGCAATACGGCGTCGGGTGTCCGACTATTCCAGCGCCGTGGACGACGTGGAACATTTGGCAAACCAACGACAACGGAACCATCGCGGGCGTCTCCGGCACTGGCAATGTCGATGTCGACACGTTCAACGGAACGATCGACGACCTTCATATCTTCATCAGTGGCACACCCGATGCGGGACCGATCTCGGATGACAGCGGCACGCGAGCCGACGCCGGTTCAATTTCTGATCCCGACAGCGGAGCGACTGACGACGCGTCGACATCCTCTGCAGCGCCCGACGCATCGGGCAGCGGAGGGTGCGCGTGCTCACTCACGCGTGAGTCGCAATCGTCTCCAGCGTGGTCGTGGCTTTGCGTCGCTGCGCTCGCATTGGTCTTGCGTCGTAAACGATAGGCCGTAACGTCGACACCCTGATGTGCGTAGGTCACTCGGAGGGTTCATGAATCGAACGACGTTGGGGCTCGTTGCGTTGATGTTGCTTGGGCTTGTTGCATGCAATGACTCGAAAAAAGAAGCGGATCCGTTGACGACGACGCCAACTGCTTCTGCGGCAGCTTCGGCGGTGCCGTCGGCGAGCG
>JBDTFL010000729.1:0-7569 GCA_039937955.1 Polyangiaceae bacterium
GAGAAGGATCCGACGATCCTCACATCGGCCATGACCTGCGGGCCGTCGCGCGAATCCGAAAATGAGATCACGCTGCATTCGGCATCGTAGGACCAGCGTTTATTCTCGGTGAATCGCCAACGCGCGATCGCAAGATCTTGTCGAACCTTCGATCGCTCACAGCATTCGTCGGCGAGCGTCTGGAATTCTGCGCTCGTCGTCGACACCTTAGCGGGCAACAAATGCTCGGCAATCCCCAGGTTTTTCGCGCGCGCGCGTTCGTAGCAAAATGTACACATGAGCGAGATCTTCGGTTCGTTGGTTTCGTTCCACCCGCCGTATTTGTCGAATGCTGCCTGACATTTGTCGCACCATGCATCCGGCCATTGGTCGTTCGGTTCGCTGTCGTCGATATGAAAACCGCACGCGACGCCGTCGACGAGGTGCACGCAGACGAACGTGGCAGCCGTTTCGCCGTCTTCCGCGCAATGAACACGTTTCGCCGGGTCGCTCATCTCAGAGCTCGTCGTCGGCGAACGCCAGCACGTTTTTGATTTCGGTGGTGCCGCACGCGAGCGCGACGAGACGATCGAGGCCGATCGCATTTCCGCCGCTCGGCGGCACGTTCGCGAGCGCCGTGAGAAATTTTTCGTCGATGGGATAGACCGGCATGTTTCGGTTCACGCGTTCGGCCCGGTCGTGCTCGAAGCGCGCGCGCTGCTCGACCGGGTCGGTGAGCTCGCCGAAGCCGTTGCACAATTCGACGCCCGCGACGTAAAGCTCGAAGCGCTCGGCCACGCGCGGATCACCCGGTTTTTTCCGAGCGAGCGAGGCTTGTGACGCAGGATATTCGGTGAGAAAAATCGCGTGGTCGAGGAGCGCGAGTGCGGGCTCGACGTCGTCGACCAGCACTTTGAAAAAACGATCTTCGTCATGCTCGGCGATGCGAATCGTTTCGTCGGGAGAAAGTTTCGCGAACCTCTCGTAGGCCTCGCACACCGTCATGCGCGCGAACGGCGCCTGCGTGGAGATCGTTCGTTCACCGAGAGTCACCTCACCGCGCGTGATGCGCTGCACGAGCTGCTCGGTGTCGTTCATGATTTCTTCGACGCCCGCGTTCGCACGATAAAATTCGCAGATCGTAAATTCTGGATTGTGACGCTCGCCGAGCTCGCCACGTCGGAACGCACGACAGATCTGAAAAATTTTGTCGTAGCCATCCGCCAACAGCCGCTTCATTTGATACTCGGGTGACGTGATTAAATAGCGACGCGGTCGTTTGGGATCGTCCTCGAGCGCGAAAGCATCGAGATGCAATTCCATTCCTGGCGAAGGAACCGCAAGCGGAGTTTCGACCTCGAGAAATTCTCGTTCATCGAAAAAGGCCCGTATTTCACGCAATATTTCCGCGCGGCGCGCGAGCTTCTTCATTGCCGAGATCTCGAAATTATTTTTCGGAAGGGCGTCGGGGTGAGAGCCCGCGTAAAAACAAATCCGCGATTTGTCCGGATGCGCGAACGAGCGCGCCTTCTTCGGCACGGCCGAGCGCCCATGTGAACGTGACGCCATCGAGCGCGCCGAACGTGGCACGCGCAACGAGGCCCGGCGAAACGTCGGTTCGAAAATCTCCGGCGGCTTGTCCTTCCGCGACGATGCGCGCGATGGCGTCGAGGTACGCGGAAAATTTCGGCGTCGCGTATTCCTTCAAGAGCTTCGACGATTGCCGGACGATGACCGTGATGACCTCTGCGAGATCGCGTTCGCCTTCCAGCAATCCGAGCTGCAGCTCGATCACGCGGCGCAATTTTTCTTTCGCGCTCGGAAGCTTGCTGAGGTCGGACTGCATGAACGCCAGAAGCTTGTCGACGCGGTCCTCGAACAGCGAAACGAGCAGTTGCTCTTTAGATGTAAAATACAAGTAAATCGTACCATCGGCGACGCCGGCTGCTTTGGCGACGTCACTCACGCGGGCGTCGAAGAATCCGCTTTTCGCGAATACCCGAACTGCGGCCGCCAAAATGCGTTCGCGCTTGTCGCCGCTTTTTCGTTCGCGCGGCGCAGCGACGCGTGGAGTCTCGCGCGTGCGTTTCGAGCTTTTTTTAGGCTTGTTCATGAAAATGACGACCCGACCTGCGTCGCGTCTACGTGGCCGTGCTCAATGCGCCGCGAGGAGGAAAATTCGCGACGCGAAGGCGACGAGCTCGTGGCCCATCCACGGACCGGCAACGACCAGCGCTGCGACCACGGCGACCAAACGCGGAAGGTGCGCGATCGTCGCGTCCTGAATTTGCGACGCCGCCTGGAACGCGCCGACCAGATAGCTCACGAGCGCCGCCACCAAAATCACCGGCAGCGAAAGCACCACCGACAACATCAGCGCTTCTTGCGCATGCGCGATCAAGAGATGCGCAGGCATTTCAGCCGCCGTCGTCGTTGGCGTCCGACGCGTCGTCGCTACCGGAGTCGGTGGGCGGAATGCTCGTGTCGAGGCCGCTGGCGCTGTCGGTCACGACCGTTACGTCTACGGAGCTGGCCTCTGCGGGAATTCCGGCTTCTGCGGGGGTGGCCGACGATTGGCAGCCGGGGGTGGTCGCCAACGCGGGATCTTTCGGGCAGCAAATTTCTTTGCCGACGACGCAGCTGAGACCGTTCGAGCAATCGTTGTCGCCGTTTGCCGACTCGCAGCGATCGCCTTCGCTGGCGTTGGAGCATGCACCCATCAACATCGCGCAAACCGCCACGACGCCGAATCCGCAAAAAAGTGAGCGCCCGAGGAGCCGCATTGCCAGCGCACTTTTTCACGAACGCCCCCGAATTGAAAAGGGAAAGTTGGCCCAGCCCTCTTTGGCGCGATGAGATTGGACATGTCTGGACGCCTGCGCGTAGCTCGGCTTTCGTTCCTTGCGCCGGGTTTTTTGCCGCATTCGGGCCATTCGCTGATCGCGGAATTGGGGCCGACGCTGAGTCATGCGGCTCACGCGTTGCTCGTCCATTTTCGGGAGAGCGCGCGCTTCATCTCACTTCATACCGGAATTCCTGCGGTTTTCGTGGCAGCGCTCCTCATCGTGATCTCGTGGCGCATGGCCAAACGCATGGGGCACGTAGCGATCGAGGTCGCGGTGGTGACGATTTTACTGCTCGCGCTCACCAAGCTCGGCGTCGTCTCGTGGTGATCCGGACGACGCGGGGCGTCGTCTCGAGGTGAAGGTTCTGATAAAGAGTGGCCACCATGAAACTCAGCGACTTCAAAATCATCGTGTCTGGTGGCGCTCAAGGTATGGGACGGCACTTCGCCGTTCGGCTCGTCGAGGCAGGCGCTAGCGTCGCGATCGGCGACGTCAACGAAGCTGGCCTCGCCGAAACGGTGGCTGAATGCAAAGGCCCCGGCAAAATATTTTCGTTCAAGGTCGACGTCTCCAAAGAGGACGAGATCGCGACGTTCGTCGCGGGATCTGCCGAAAAAATGGGAGGATTGAACGGCCTCATCAACAACGCAGGCATCTTGCGTGACGGCTTGCTCGTCAAAAAAGACAAAGAGACGGGCGCCATCAAGACCATGACGAAGGATCAATGGGACGCGGTCATCGCCGTCAATCTGACCGGCGCCACGCTGCTCGCTCGCGACGTCGTGAAGAAGATGGCCGAGACCGGAACGAGGCCGGGCGTCATCGTCAACATGTCGAGCATCGCGCGCTACGGCAATCGCGGTCAGTCGAACTACTCGGCCGCAAAAGCCGCGCTCGCTGCGAACACGAAGACGTGGGCCGCCGAGTTCGCGACGTTCGGAATTCGCGTTGGTGCCGTTGCGCCGGGCATGATCGAAACACCGATGACGCAGGGAATGCATCAAAAAGCACGTGATGCGCTGGTCGCTGCGATTCCAGTCGGACGCATCGGAGTGCCGGAGGACATCTGGCTCGCGGTGAAGTTCGTGCTCGAGTGTGACTACTTCGACGGTCGCTGCATCGACGTCGACGGTGGCCTCAGTATGTGAGGTCCAGCCACCGATGCTTCGGTGGCGATCCAGAGTCGTCTGTGACGTTTCGGTGACGATTTCCCTTGCGCGTGCGAGGCTTGCAGGGGAAATCCTGACCTTGGCGCAAGCGCTCGCAACTTCTGAAACTATTTCGCTCGCACAGACAGCCGAGGAACCGCTCGAGGCGGAGGTCCGCATCGGTGTCCACGACGCCAGCCGTCTCGAGTGGAGCGTGTCGTTGCCGCTCCCGGAAAAAGTCGCAAAGAGTTACTCGATCGACGTCGAGCTCGACATTCCGTCGAACGCATTCGCGCGTCACGCACCGTGGAATCAGCTGCAAACGTTCACGCGTCTCGAGGCATCGGAAGATCCGGTTCGCCATCACGAAGGGCACGCGCAGACGATCGATTCGCTTCGTCGCGGTGCGCTCACGCTCGCGAATCGCCTCGCGCGCGCGAGCGAGGGATTTTCGCGACATACGCTGCTCGCCCGTGAATCGTGGGTGCCCGAGCTCGAGCGCGGTCTTTCGCTTTGGGTCGACGCGGCGTTGAAAACTGCCGCAGACGCGCGCGAAAAATTGGCGGTGCCCGAAGCGAATGAGCCGATCGAGGTCGGTCGTGAGCGTGCGCTGGTCGACGAGTACATCAGCGTGCGCTTGCTCGAGATGCTTGCCGGTGTCGAACGCGCGCTCGAAACATTGGTGGAAGAGGCCACGCCGAAGCGCCGTGAAGAGCTGGCGCCGGTCGTCACCACGCTCGAAGAGAAAATCGCGAGCGCGCTCGAGCGTGAGGTCGCGCATCGTACCGAGCGGAAATTTCAGCGCACCGATGCAACTTCGGCGGCAGCGCTCGAAAAATATTTGGACCGCTCCTCACAGCTCAAAAAACATTTCCAAGAGGTTTTGTTTTTGGAGCCCGAGGTCTACGAGGTCGCCGATCGTTTGCATCACTGGGCCGCAGGCGCAGCGGCGCTCATTGCGTCGACCTGGGCGTTCGCACTGCAGATCCTTCTCATCAATCGCGCGGCGTCGGCGGGTACGAAGATCGGGTCGGGCATCGTGATGCTCGCAGTGCTCGGTGGTCTCGTCTACGCATCGAAGGATCGCTTGAAAGAGCTCGGGCGCACGTGGATCGCAGGCAACGTGCATCGTTTCTACGCACAGCGCGTCGCTCGTTTTCGTGCGCCCGCGCGTCGCTTACCCAAGCGCGACGTCATCGTCACCGCGCGTGAGTCGTTCGACTCGGTCTCGAGCACGCGCCCCGATCCGCTGAACCCGGAGAGCGGCGCCGAGCTTCACGGAACGCTTCTTCGTTACTCGCACAAAGGCAGCGTGCTTCCGTGCACGGCGCTTTCGGATTCTGGCGTGCGCCGAATCAAGCACGTTTTTCGCTACGATTTCTCGCCGCTGTTCGCACGCTTGGACGACGCTGTGAAAAAAGTTCCGGTCGTCGAAGAAGGCGGACGCCTCGTTCGCTTCGTCGATGCGCCGCGCTGTTACCGCATGCCGGTTCGCTTGTTCGTTCGCAGTGAGGGGCGCACGTGGTCCGAAGAAGGAACGCTCGTGCTTCACAAACGCGGCCTCGACCGCCTAGAGCGCGCGAGTAAATCGACGCGCGAGACGGTAATGCCGAACCAGCCGAACGTCGGCATCGAACCGGATCACTCGTAACCAACCCGAAGATGCTAGAAGGCGAGCGTGGACCGTACGCGCTTGTGGCCGGATTTTCGTGAGGAGTGGATCGTCCAAGAGGACGACACGCTCATTTTCATCGACAAGCCGACGGGCATCTCGAGCCAAGCTGCGGATCCAGAGCAGCCCGACGACATCGTTACGCGACTGAAGAGACATCTCGTCGCAAAGGGCTTGGATCCGTATCTCGGCACGCATCAGCGGCTCGATCGCGACACGTCGGGATTGCTGGTTTATGCACGAAAAAAAGAAGCGAACGCGTCGCTGGCTCCGCAGTTCGAAGGGCGCACCGCAAAAAAGATGTATATTGCATGCGTTTCGGATTGGAAAAAAAAGGATGTCGTGTCGCTGCGCGACAAGCTCGCGCCGGGTGACGGCGACAAGACGATCATCGCCAAGGACCGCGACAAGCGCGGGGTGATGGCGGTGACGCACGTGAAGGTCCGATCGCGCCAAGCCGATCGTGCGCTCGTGGAGATCGAGCTCGAGACGGGTCGCACGCATCAAGCGCGCGCGCAGCTCGCGCATGCCGGATCACCGATCGCGGGTGATGTCCTCTATGGAGGGCCATCTGCAGCGCGGCTTTTGCTCCACGCGCATGCGCTCGAGCTCACGCATCCGAAGACGAACAAAAAAATTCGAGTCGAAGCGAAGATCCCCGCCGAGTTTCAAGAGTGGCTCGAACGCGGCGACATGGGCCCGACCGTCTACGACGAAGAAGCCTCCATCGATCGAGCGCTCGCGCGGGCGATGGAACGTCGTTGGGGATTGGGTCGCTCGACGGGCAAGCACGAGACGACGGCGTTTCGATTGGTGAATGAAGCCGGCGACGGTCTGCCGGGTTTGTCGGTCGACGTGTACGGAGATTTTTTGGTGGCGCAGGTGCACGCCGACTCCGATCAAGTGAAGTACCCTATTTTTACCGAGGAACGGCGCGTTCGCATTTTGGACCGTCTGCACGCACTCGGCTTCGACGGCATTTATTTGAAGATGCGGCCGCGGCAAGCGAACACGCTCGTCGAAACGCGTCGCGACGATATTGCACCGAAAGAGCCGGTTCGAGGAACGGCCGCGCCTGAAAGCTTTTTGATTCGGGAAGACGCCATCGAATACGAGGTGCGGCTCGGAGATGGTTTGTCGACGGGCATTTTTTTGGATCAGCGAGCCAATCGAGCGCGCGTGCGTAGCCTTTCGCAAGGCGCGCGCGTCGCAAATTTGTTTTCGTACACGTGCCCGTTCACGGTCGCTGCTGCCGCGGGTGGCGCGAGAGAATCGGTGAGCGTCGATGCATCGGCGGCGTCACTCGAGCGCGGTGCTGCGAACGTGGCGCGGCTCGGCCTCGTGGGTAACCACGAGGCACGATCTCCCGAAGGTCGTTCAGGCATCGATATGAAGAACCATCAATTCGTGGCCGACGACGCGTTCAATTGGCTCGCGAAAGCGGAGCGCCAAAAAAACAAATTCGATCTCATCATTTTGGATCCGCCGAGCTACGCCACGACCAAGACGCGTCGCTTCGTGGCGACCACGGATTACGTCGAGCTCGCCGCGCAGGCGATCGCCTTGCTTGCGCCGAAGGGGAAGCTCCTCGCGTGCACCAACCATCGCGGCATCAAGCAAAATAAATTTCGTCACATGCTTCAAGAGGCCGTGCAAGCCGCGAAACGCAGCGCTGCTCAAGTGAAAGACCTGCCGGACCCATCCGATTTTCCCGCGCCGCCGGGCGCCGACCATCACCTCAAAGGTGTGCTGGTTACGTTGAAATAGAGCCTAAAACAGCACCAATGCGAAAAAACGCACTCGATCTGTAAGAGCCGGATGGCTGCTTCGTTCTCTCTCTGAACGGAGGCGGTCAATGCATAGGGTCCTGATTTGGTGCTGCTTGGTGATGTTCCTGTTGTCGGGTTGCGGCGGTTCATCGCCG
>JBDTFL010000730.1:0-4478 GCA_039937955.1 Polyangiaceae bacterium
CATCAACATTCCGGGCCTCGACGGCTACGAGGTCACGCTGCGTTTGCGCGCGGACGGCGGCTTGAAGGGCGTGCCGATCGTCGCGATCACCGCGGAAGGCGAACGCGAAACGAGCTTTGCCGTCGGGTGTGACGGTTTTTTGCAAAAGCCGATCGACGCACGAAATTTCGCGCGACAGGTGCGTGCGTACTTGGCGGGCCATCGCGAAAAATTGGATTCGATGAACGCCGACGCAACCGGCGAGCGCCTTCGTGTGCAAAGCGGCCGCATCGTCGCGCACCTCGAAACGAAGGTCGCCGAGCTGTCGTCGGCGAACGAGCGGCTTCGCGATCTCGATCGCGTTCGCACCGAATTTTACCGCAACATCTCGCACGAGCTCGCCACGCCGATGACGCCGATCGTCGGTTATTTACGAATGATGCTCGACGAAGAGCTCGGCGACTTGAACAACCCGCAGAAAAAAGCACTGCGCGCGATGGACGATTGCGTGCGTCGCTTGCGCGGAATCTTGGACAACCTCGTGGATGTCACCGGCCTCGAAACCGGCAAGATGCGCTTCTTTCATCGCGAGTACGATTTTCTCGACACCGTTCGCCGCGCGGTCGCGCATCACGCGGATTCGTTCGCTGAGCGGCATCTCACGTTGCTCGAGGAATATCCGCGCGGGCCACTTCCGGCGTACGGCGATTCGGATCGTTTGGGGCGCGCCATCCAACAGCTGCTCGACAACGCGGCGAAGTTCACGCCGTCGGGCGGCAGCGTGGGCCTCGGCATTTGGGAATCGGAAGCGACGTACGAATTGGTGGTCGCAGACACCGGGCCGGGTGTTCCCGCCGATCGAATCAACCGTATTTTCGAGCCTTTCGTGCAAGGTGACGGATCCACAACGCGCGCACACGGCGGCACTGGCGTCGGTCTCGCGATCGCACGTCGCGTGGCGCGCGGGCTCGGCGGCGATCTCCACGTCGAGCAAGGCGCGCAGATCGAAGGCACCGTTTTGCCAGGCGCCGCGTTCACGCTTTCGATCGCGAAGCGCGCTCCCACCACCGTAGTCGTCGATGTCGCGCATTGATCATCGAGAATCCGTGCGCGACAAAGCGGTCGCAGAAATTCCGGATTGGTATTCGCCGCTCGCGCATCTGATCTTTCCGTCGGCGGTAGGCATCGCGTGCATCGTGCTCGCCATCATGGAAATCCGTGATTTAAAGCCGATTCAGCTGCTTTTGGTTCCCGTCGCCTACTTGGTTTCGAACGCCGCGGAATGGCGCGCGCACAAAAATCTTCTGCACAAGCGCACGCCGCCGCTCCAAATTCTGTACGACCGCCATACGCCGCAGCACCACATGATCTTCATCACCGAGGACATGTCGATGCGCAGTCGGCGTGAGTTTCGTCTGGTGCTGATTCCGTTTTATGGAGTGCTCTCGATTTTGGCTGTGACAGTGCCCGTCGCCGTTGCGCTCACGCTGGGCGGTTATCGAAATCTCGGAGCGCTCTTCGTCATCACGACCACGTTCTACGTTCTCTCCTACGAGTGGCTGCATCTCGCGTATCACATGCCACCGCACAGCTTCGTGGGTCGGTTGCCTGGTTTACCGGCGCTCCGAAAACATCACGCCACACATCACGATCCCGAGCTGATGCAAAAATGGAATTTCAATGTGACCGTGCCGTTTTGGGATTGGGTATGCGGGACGATCTATCGGGAAAAGGCGTAATTTTCCGGTGATTTCCGATCGCATCTATTTGGATTTCAACGCGACGACGCCGCCGCTCGACGATGTGATCGACGCACAGCGGGAAGCCGCGCGCGCTGCATGGGGAAATCCTTCCAGTATTCACGCCGACGGCCGTCGTGCGCGTGCGCTCGTCGAAGATGCACGCGCGCGTGTTGCGGAGCTCGCCGGTTGTGATCCACGCGACGTGATTTTTACGTCGGGCGGAACGGAGGCGAACAACCTCGCGTTGCGTTCGGCATTTTCCAAAACGCGCGGCACGCTGATCACGAGTCGGCTCGAGCATCCGTCGGTCGTTCAAGTGGCCGAGGCGCTCGCGCGTGAGGAGAAAGCGGATGTTCGTTTCTGCGACGTCGACGCGAATGGCGCCGTCGATCTCGCGTCGATCGAAAAACATCTTGAAAATGCGCTGCCCCATTTGGTGTTTGCCATTCAAGCGGTGAATCACGAAACCGGCATTTTTCAGCCACTTTCGGAGATCTTCGATATCGCCTTCAAACGAAAGGCGTGGATGCACGTCGACGCGGTGCAGGCATTTGGCCGCCGTGACGACGTCGCAGTCTTCGCGACGACACGTTCGATTTCTGCGCACAAAATTCGCGGTCCAAAAGGGATCGGTGCGCTCATGACATTACCCGACGTGAAAATCGAGCCGGTCCTTCGTGGCGGCGCCCAAGAGCGAGGCATTCGCCCCGGCACCATCGATCCGGTCGCGGCTGCCGGTTTCGCGGTTGCTGCCGTTCACGCGAAAACCACCGCGGCTGCTTATGCAAGCAAGGGGGCGCTGCGCGACGCGCTCGAAGCTGCGCTCGTTGCTCTTGGTGGTCAGGTGAACGGCGGCCAGGTCAAAAGCGGGCTGAACGGCGGAGCTCCGCGCGCGCCCCACATCACCAACGTGTCGTTTCCGAAATGGATCGGCGCCGAGCTGGTCGCCGCATTGGACCTCGAGGGCATCAGCATTTCGAGCGGCGCCGCTTGCAGCGCCGGCACCATCGAGCCGTCGCCGGTCATCACCGCATTTGCAGGTGAAGCGCGTGCGAAAAGCGCCGTGCGAATTTCGCTCGGACCGACGACGACCGACGCCGAGATCGGCTGCGCCATCGAAGCATTTCGCTGCGTCATCGCGCGTGTTTGAAGCGATGGGTGATGCGATCGCGGTGGCTCGATAATTTAGGTCAAGCACCACCCATAAGCGACTGAAAGTGCGTCGAAATTTAGACGTTCACAAATCGCTTTATCGCGATCTATTCAAGCGAATCTACTGAGTGTTTCTCAGCGCTGATTCCACGCCGCTTGCGGTTGCGCGGGAGCGCTCGGCCCGCCGGTTTGGATCGGAATCCAGAACGCGCGAATACGTGAGTACTCACCCTCACGCTGGTAGCCCGCCAAACCGAAGAGCACATTCCAGAAATAGCCCTGCGGATCTTCGCCGTACGAGAAGAGCGGCGCTACGTGGAACTGCCAGTCGAGCCCACCAGGCACGCGCTTCTGCAAGTAGACGGTGTTTGCGGCGACCTGCACGATCGAATCATCCGTCGCGTCCGAGAAGCGCCAATACAGCGGGAAGCCGATCGTGGTGCGCGAAGACGGGCTGGTGAAGTCCCAAAAGACCGGAGCGAAAACGGTGTGCGAGCTGCCGTCGTTGCGGCCGAGATAAATGAGCGGGTGAAGGTCAGTCTCCCAACCATGAAGGTCGGTGCTGATCACGAGCGTGGGCGCGACCCAGTCGGTGCGCGACACGCCGTACGTCTTGAACTGACCGTACAGCGGCGTGAGCATGTCGTGGCCGCGGGGGCTGTCCGATTGGTAGTAGAGCGGCGCGATCGCGAACGCGTGCGAATGCAGATCGCGATCTCTGTAGTCGTAGAAGATCGGGATGATGGGACCGGCCGCGGTGAACGTGGTGCCGCCATTGCGCGCAACCGCTTGGCTGAAAAGCGGCGTCAGCATCGTGTCGGCGGTTGGCGAAATACGCCGCAAATACCCGGGCAAAATGAACAGGCGCTGGGTGGGCGATTCGCCGTAATGAAAAAACGGAAACAGCGTCGTGTGTGATTCGGTGACGCCGCCGGTCATCGGCTTCCCTTGCACATGGAAGAAGAACGGCGCGACGTCGAAGAAGCTGCGTTTGGTGTCACCGCCAAAAATGAACGGTCCGGTGACGGTCATCGAGCTGTCGTCGATCTCGCGGTAGCGATGATAAAAAAGCAGCTCCGGCATCAGTGTGTACGTCTTGCGGCCGCCGTCCAGGTCGTGGTTGTCGCCGTGGAAAAAGAGCGGCGCGACGCCTTCGTCGACGTCGGTGCCACTGCGCGTGCGGAAGAAAAGCAGACTGCTCAGCGTGAGCGCGCTCTCTTTGTTCCATTTGGAAAATGTCAGAAGCGGCGGCGCGATGAAATATCCGCTCGTCGTGTGATCACCCGAGAAAAATAGAGGTGCGAGCCAATTGTCGTGCTCGTGCGGCGCCTCACGATGTGCGAAGGGACCGAGGACCAACACGTGATTTTCGCGATCACGCACGCGCCAGGCGAGCGGAAACAAAATGTCCGCGTCCTGCTCCGCGCTGCGACGTTGATAATAGACTAGGCCGTACAGACGCTGACTGTCGGGAATGGAATCCGGGACTTGCGTCGTGGGTAGCCCGCGCGTGCTCTCGAGGTAGAGCGGCGGCAAAAAACGGAAGCGACTGTCGCCTTCGGTCGATTGGTAATACGGGAAATACGAGCGTTTCACCTCACCGAT